>CAMWOX010000043.1 GCA_947175975.1 uncultured Ruminococcus sp. | reverse complement strand
CACCGATTCAGATCCAGATGGGAAATATATTTCATATTCTGTTTTTTTTCAAATAGAATCCTGTAATCTTTCAAAAGCAAGCCCTCCCCAGACAGGAATTTGCACCACACCCAGAACATTGTACACGACACGGCGGCGTTGTGATTGCCTGATGTGCTTTCTGATTCTCCCGGATCAGAAATTTTCTAGAAATCAGATAATCCAGATGACTCCAAGGCATAATTTCATCATAGTTTCTGGTACGATTGGCATAAAATTCCGGAGACAGATTATTTTTCTCAAAAGCAGCATACCACAGAGCAGCATCAAAAAATTCTTCCCAACTATCCATATGGCAGCCGCTTTTCCATGCATCATAAATAACAGAACAGAGTCTTCTGTCACCTCTGGCAAGAACAGCTTCCATCTGGCTGACATCTGAAATATGCATACTGGTCTTGATTTTTTTAGATTTAATTGCTTTTTTCAGAATTTTCTGCTTTCTTAAAATTTCTTCTTTGGATGCCTGTGGTTCAAATTCAAACGGCGTGAACGGCTTCGGTACAAAAGTAGCAGTACTGATAGAAATCTGCAATTTACCCTTAGCACGATCCGGCATATCATAAAATAAATTCACAATCTTCTGCGCCAATTCTGCAATGCCAATAATATCCTCATCTGTTTCTGTTGGCAAACCCATCATAAAATACAATTTCACAGTTGTATATCCACCGTCAAATGCGATCTGGCAAGTCCGTAATACTTCCTCTTCTGTCACATTTTTATTAATGACATCCCGGAGTCTCTGTGTACCGGCTTCTGGTGCGAATGTCAATCCGCTTTTACGGATTGTTGTGATTTTTTCCAAAACAGACTTAGAAAAATTATCAATCCGGAGCGATGGCAGAGACAAATTCACATGTGACTGTTCTGTATAATGCAGCAACTGATCCAGAATCTGCTCCAACTGCGAATGATCACTTGTACTGAGTGAAGATAATGACAATTCATCATAACCGGAATTTTCACAAAGTGCAATTCCCTGCTGACAGATCCGCTCTGCGGATTTTTCCCGGAATGGTCTGTATAAAAACCCTGCCTGACAGAATCTGCATCCCCGGATGCATCCTCGGAGAACTTCCACGGAAATCCTATCATGAATCGGCTCTAAAAACGGGATGACAACCTGATCCGGATAATAACTGGCACTCATATCTGTTATAACACGCTTTTTAATAACAGCAGGTGCATCATCATGAGAAATAATCTCTTTCACAGTACCATCTTCATGATAATTTACTGCATAAAGAGAAGGCACATAGATGCCCTCTATCTGGGATGCTTGTCTGAGAAATTCTGAGCGTGTTGCACCTGCTTCTTTCATTGTCTTATACAGATCCATCAGCTCCAGATTGACTTCTTCCCCCTCACCCAGGATAAACAAATCAAAGAAATCTGCTAACGGCTCAGGATTACAGGCACAAGGACCTCCTGCAATCACCAACGGTGCAAGCTGTTCTCCCCGGTCTTTCTGCCAGATCGGAACATCTGCCAGATCCAGCATATTTAATATATTCGTATAGGACATTTCATACTGGAGCGTAAATCCAATAAAATCAAATTCTTTTACAGGATCACCGCTTTCCAGTGCATATAACAAAATATGCTCTCGACGCATGATTTCTTCCATATCTGTCCAGGGTGCAAAAACACGCTCACACCAGTAATTCTCTCTCTGATTAGTCAAGGAATATAAAATCTTCATCCCCAGATGGGACATTCCGACATCGTAAATATCCGGAAAACAAAATGCAAATCGCACATCAATCTGATCTTTATTCTTGATGATTTCGCCCACTTCACCACCTGTGTAGCGTGATGGCTTCTGAACATCCAACAAAAATTGCTCCACTCTACTTTTTGGCATAGATTATTCCACCTGTATTTTATGTATCGCTGTTTTTTGTCAGCTTCGCAATGAGTCTCTGAATCTCTTTGGAAGTACTCACTGATATTTTGTCAGAAACTTTTTCATTTGGAAAATTTTCGAATCCTGTAAAAGCCGGGAGATCCTCTTCAGTCACACTATCCGGGATAATAATGCTTGTAATATTTTTGCACCCCCAAAAGGCACTGCTGGCGATGCTTTTCAAGTTGCTAGGGATGTTTATGCTTGTCAGACTTTCGCAATCTGAAAAAGCTAGTCCGCCAATTTCTGTCACGCTGTCAGGAATTGTTAAGCCTGTCAGGCTTTTGCAACCATAAAAAGCATAACCGCCGATTTTTGTCAGACCGTCAGGGAGTGTTACGGTTGTAAGACTTGTGCAATGATCAAAAACACTGAAGCCAATGCTTGTCACGTTGTTGGGGATGATTATGCTAGTCAGACTTTTGCAGTCCTTAAAAGCATAGTCGCCGATTCTTGTCACACTGTTGGGGATGATGATACTTGTCAGACTTTTGCAACCCCAAAAAGCCGTGTTGTCGATGTTTGTCACACCGTTGCGGATGGTTACGCCTGTAAGACTTTCACAACCCCAAAAAGCATTTTTTCCGATACTTGTCACACTGCCGGGGATGGTGACACTTGCAAGGCTTTTACAGTCCTCAAAAGTATTTTTGTCAATGCTTGTCACACTGTTGGAAATGGTGATACTGGTAAGACGTGTACAGCCACAAAAAGCACTTTTGCCGATACTTGTTACACTATTGGGAATGATGATACTTGTAAGACTTTCACAATGCTCAAAAGCACCTTTTTCGATACTTGTCACACTGTCGGGGATGGTTATACTTGCAAGATTTTTGCAATTTGAAAAAGCATCTTTTCCAATACTTGTCACACTATCGGGGATGGTTATGTTTGTAAGACTTTCGCATCCATAAAAAGCCTCGTAGCCAATCCTTGTCACGCTGTCGGGGATTGTTACATCTGTAGCACTGCCCGTGTATCTCATCAACTCACCATCTGCAGTAATTTCAAATTCCATACTATTCCTCTTCTTTTTTGCAAATTTCATGATATTCCTCCTCAATTTTAAAAAATTAAAAAAATTTTAGCTCTCTCTTATATTCTATCACAAAGGCAGATGTTTGTCAACAAAAAACTCTGAAACTGCCAGATAAACTGCCATGAGATAATAAGCAGGATTTTGTATCTTGCAGTAATATCCTGCAAAAATAGCAGCAACAGAAAGCAGGATGCTCAAAATAGGAAATACTTTCAGAAAATCACACTTACATTCCAGTATACATTGCAACAATGCACCACCATCCAGAATGCTGTAAGGCAAAAGATTAAAAAGACCCATCCCCAGGTGCAGCACTGCCGTCTCAGGCTGTGTATGCCAGAGCAGACACGCAGAAACCAGATTGACAAGAGGACCACTCAGGTAAATCCAGAAAGCCTGTCCTGTACTAAGAAGCCGGCTGCCGGTTAGCATCTGAATGCCAGAGGCATGCAGTCTGATTTCCCGGATGCCTGCCCCTGTCAGACACATCACGAAACCATGTCCAAGTTCATGCAGCAAACTTACAAATAACATTCTACGCATGAAATCCTGTTCCGACTGCAAAAAAGCCAATGCAATCATCGCAGGAAATCCAAAATCCATACTAAGCCGGAAATGTTTATATCTCAGCTCCATAAATTCTGAATACTATTGATCAATTGCTCCATCCAGGGTTCTGACGGTGCATGGGAATAGTTTTCAAACAGATGCACAGCATTCTGAAATGCACTCTCGTCATAGAGTCTTACTGCAAATAAAATTGTCAGTAAAAAAATACAGATGACATACTGCATAAAAAATACATCCGCACAGCTCTGAGAATGTCTTTTCTCAGAAGGTTCTGCATGTCTCAGGACTGGCGGCTGCCATTCCAGTTCTCCGTCTGCATTCTCAGTCTGTTCCGGAATTTCCAGAACCACATCATTTTCCTGCACAATGATTCACTTCTTTCGGATAAAATCTAAAATTATCTGACTTATGTTACTACACTCTATGCAGAAATCTGAAATAAAATGCCACAGAACAGAAAAACTCCGTTCCGTGGCAGATCGTATAAAAATGCACTTATTCAGACTCTGTTTCTTTCTTGATATGAAATACCAGACGAAACATTCCGGCGAGCAGTTTCGGACTCTTAATCACAACAATCTTCATAAGTAATACGCCTCCTGCATCAGTATAGTATTATCTTATGCAGAAACTGCAAAGCTGTGACAAAATAATTTCGGATTATTTCTGATTCTCCGTGAGTACCAGCAGGAGCGTCCCCTCTGTGACGGAAATCTCCGGAAATGCATCCGCAGTACAGCAATTACTCAATCCCAACGGAAATGTATTGCTTAATCTGATGCTTTTTAATTCATATTTTGCACCGGAAATAGAGACTCCGATACACTGATCCGAAAGTGCAAATACAGAAAATTCCGGATAATCCCGACCGGAAAACCGGAAACTTGTATTCTTCACGGTCAACAAAATCTGATTTTTGTAATAAAATACAGCTTTCAAATCCTTCTCTGCCATTGCATGTAACAATTGCAGATTCGCAATCATGTGATCCACACGTTCACCGCCGCATGTCCCATAAACAGCAAACTCCCGACAGCCGTGTTCCTCGGCATACTGCACAGCAAACCAGGTATCAGAAACATCTTTTTCCACAGGAAGGTGAATAATCTCCGGATCATCCGGAAGTTTGCCTGTATAAGAATCAAAATCCCCGACAATCACATCCGGCACAATGCCCTGCGCAAGTGCATGTTGATAACCGCAGTCTGCACAGATCACAAGTGCATTCTCCGGGATTTCTATTTTCTCATACACCTCACCGCCGGCGATTATCACACAGGATTTTACTTCTGGCATAATTCCCACTCCTTGATTTGTTTTGCTTCTTCATACATAGCACAGTAGCTCTCATGACGGCTTGCAGGAATCTTTCCATCCCGGACGGCATCCAGTACAGCACAGCCTTTTTCACAGGTATGGGAGCAATCATGGAAACGACATTGCTCCCGATAAGCAGAAAATTCTATAAAACAATCTGCAAGCTCTTCCTTACGGATCACAGCATAACGCATTGTCTCAAATGTTGAAAATCCCGGCGTATCTGCGATATATCCGCCATCCCTGAGAGGATATAACTGTGCATGTCTTGTTGTATGTCTTCCCCTGCCGAGCTTCTGGCTGATTTCACCAGTCGGAATACTGAAATTTTCATCAAGGGCATTCAATAGCGTGGATTTTCCTGCACCGGAATTTCCTGTCAATGCACTGATCTTATTCTGAAATGCCTGCCGGACAGCCTGAATTGTTTCCGGTTTTTGATAATCTACTATCAGAACCGGAACAGAAATCGACTGATACAATTGATAGACTTCTTCACAAGATGCAAGATCAATCTTTGTCAATAATAGCAACGGCTGAATTTTCTTATATACCGAAACCGCAATAAATTTATCCAACAGCCGCAGATTCGGCTGCGGCTCACACGCAGAAACTACAAAACAAAGCTGATCCAGATTTGCAAGAGGCGGACGGATAATCTCATTTTTTCTGGGAAGCACTTCTGAGATCACGCCGTCTTTCAGCCGTACATAATCGCCGATATACAGCTCCCTGCCCCTCCTGTTCAGAATACCCCTTGCGGAACATTCCACAGTAACACCATCAGGGAACACTACAACATAGTGTCCCCTGACGGATCGGATAATCATACATGCTTCCTGTTGAGAGATTCCCATTACTCGAAATCAACCGGAGCTGTTGCGGGCGGTTCTGCCGTCTGTACATCATCGGGATCTGTTGTGACGGGATTTTCCGGAACATCTGGTGCATCCGTCGGCTGTACTGGATCAGGCTCTTCCACAATTGGATCAGGTGCAGTTGCAATGATCGGATCTGTCATCGGTACTGGATTATCAACGACCGGATCAGGAACAATGACAGCCGTAGGCGCTTCCGTCGGATGATTAATACCACCAACTGCCTCAAATGCACCCTGAATATTTTCACGAACTGCACTGTAAGTCTTATTGGTAAAGTCAAAATTATACACACCGAGTTCTTCCTGCTGATTCGTTGCATAGTTGCTTAAAATAACAACAATCTGCTGTACGCCAGTGCTTTCTACAGGTGTATTGACAGAACTGCCTGCACCGGAGAATGCGGCATTGATCGTACTGCTGGAGGCAATTGTTGTACCGTTGCTGTCAACGAAATCAAGTATGAAACGACCTGTTGCATTTTCAGGAAGTGTCAGCGTAAACGGAACAACACCTGTCGGATCTTGTCCGTTGCTGTAAGTCAGCGTGATTTCTGTACCGGGATCTACAATCTGACCTGCTTCAATACTTTGTCCAATGACAATATTCTCATCCTCCGTAGAAGGAGATTCTATTTTTACAACGGTCAGACCGTAATAATCACAGAGCATTTCTGCCTCTTCAACTGTCTTGCCAATCAGATTCTGAATCTCAATTGTGCCATTTTCAACACCCTTGCTGATATACATAATAACAGTAGAACCCGCCTCTGCCTCTTCGCCGGCAGCGGGCTCAGTACGAATAACCATAGAAGTCTCAACGCCCTCGGAACTGATTTCATATTTCTGTTCGACAACAAAGCCTTCCTGTTCAAGCATTTTCCTTGCCATTTCGTAATGATAATTTTTCACATTGGGCATTTCCACCATACTGATACCCAGGCTGACATTGACATAGACAGTTTGTCCGGTTGAAATCGTATCACCAACTGCAATATCCTGGAAGTAAATTACATCTTTTTCATAAGTCGAATTTTCGGTCTCATTGATCTGAATATCCAGATACGTATAAGCATCTTTAGCCTCATAATAGTCCATACCAACAAGATTCGGCATTTCGTATTTAGTAGACTTCTTCGGATCATTAATGACATCTTTGACGAGCCACAGAATGAAGAAAACTGCAACAACAATAAACGCAATCGTAACTGCTGTCATTACCGGGATGAACAAAGATCGGGATTCCTCTTCTTCCTCCTCTTCTTCTCCCTCTTCTTCAACATCAATCTCTTCCGTTTCGTCATCGTAGCCGTCCATCTCTTCTTCTGTGTCTTCTATATAAACTGCCTCTGTCGTATCGAAACCGGATTTTTCTTCCTCGTCAGTATCTACCGAAACTTCTTCATAATAACCGAATACCATTGCAGGATTTTTCTTGAAACTTTCAATATCCTTGATCATATCCGCCGCTGTCTGGTAGCGATTTTCAGGATCTTTCTCCATTGCACGGAGAATAATTTCTTCTAATCCAGCAGGAATATTTGGGTTCACTGCACGGGGACGCTTGGGAGTATTTTTCATCTGCATCACAGCAACAGTAACGGGTTTATCTGAATCAAATGGTTTCTGTCCAGTCAGCATCTCATAGAACATGACACCAACGGAATAAATATCACTTTTTTCGTCCGTCTTGTCTCCTCTTGCCTGTTCCGGACTGATATAATGCACTGTCCCGATTGTCTGATCCGTTGCTGTACAAGCCTGTTCCAGTGCAGATTTGGCAATGCCAAAATCCATGACTTTAATCGTTCCGTCTGTAAAGAGCATGATATTCTGTGGTTTGATGTCTCTGTGTACAACGCCTTTATCATGGGCATGTTGTAAGGCACGAAGCACCTGAATAATAAAATGCACAGAATCCTTCCAGGTCAATACACCCTCATTTTCAATATATTCTTTCAGCGTAATTCCGTCAATATATTCCATGACAATAAATTGCAGTTTATCTGAAAATCCAACATCATGGACTTTCACTACATTCGGATGAGAGAGCGAGGCAATCATTTTCGACTCGTTCCGGAAACGCCGCAGGAATTCTTCACTTCCTGCATACTCTCTTTTCAGGATCTTAACGGCAATCACTTTATTCTCTACCAGATCTGTTGCCTTGTACACATCCGCCATACCGCCGACACCAATCAGCTCTGTAATCTCATATCTGCCGTCCAGTTTTTTACCAATGTACTTATCCATTTGCAGCCTCCACACTTATTGTTTTCTTATTTTTATTTGATTAATCGGAGCAATCAGATCAATCCATTCTACTAATTTGTAATAATTGCTAGAGAAATATTATCTCTGCCGCCTTTTTCCAAAGCTATATTTACCAATGCCTGTGGCATTCTTGTAAATGTATTACCAAGTATTGTATCCAGTAACTCCTGCTCACTGCAAAAACTTGACAAGCCATCAGAACAAAGCAGCAGCCTGAAATCTTCCTGACATGCTACATGATAATAATCCGGCTTTACCACACGTTCCACACCGACAGCCTTCGTCAGCATATTTCTCATAGGATGGTCATTTATATCTTCCAGTGCAAGCTTACCATCCTGATAAAGCTGATTCACAACAGTATGATCGCTTGTTATCTGCCGAATCTTTTCATTTTCAATCAGATAAGCCCTGCTGTCACCGACATTCACAATAGAAACCCATCCGGGTTCTGCAAATGCCGCCACACAAGTCGTACCCATGCCATAATTTTGATAATCCATTCTGGCGGAACTGTAAATCACGGAATTTGCTGCGGATACAGATGAAAGCAGCAAGACCCTGACCTGTTCCACATCCATACCATCCTGATAGCCTGCGGTAAAATGATCAAAAAATTCATCCACAGCCATACGGCTTGCAAGACTCCCGGACTTTTCACCGCCCATACCATCACACAAAACTGTTAGAATGCGACCGTGATAATCTTTTGCCAGTACCTCATCCTGATTCTCGTCACGAATCAGACCAACATCTGTTGCTGTCGCACAACGCAATCCTATCACCTCTTTATTCTATGCATTTCATAATATATGCTATCTTAATCATACCACCAAAAAAGCAGTTTGTCAATTATTTCAGAAAAAAATCAAAAAATTTTGGAATCCTCTTAAAAGTGTTCTTCTGTTTCATGCCGGAGCTGTCCGCATGCCGCCTGAATATCACTGCCGAGTGTCCGGCGAATTGTTGCATGAATGCCCAGGTCTTCGAGATATTTCATAAATTTCTGAGCAGACTGTCGTGTCGCATGATAATTTCTCTCCCGAACACTGTTGACCGGAATCAAATTCACATGTGCCTGCTGATGCTTTAACAGTTCTGCAAGAGCTTTTGCATCAGCCAGATTATTATTTTCATGTTCTATGACAGCATATTCATAAGTAACCCGCCGTCCGGTTTTTTCAAAATAATACTGACAGGCACACATCAGTTCTTCAAGCGGATAACGTTTATTCACCGGCATAATTTTATTTCTCTGTGTATTTGTCGCCTGGTGCAATGATACTGCAAGCGTAAGCCCTGTTTTCCTGTCTGCAAGTTCCCGAATCCTGGGAACGATTCCGCAGGTAGAAATAGTAACATGACGCAAACTCATCTGTCTGCCGGCAGGATCGGAAAGCAATTCCAGAAACCGCATGACATGATCAAAATTATCCAAAGGTTCGCCAATTCCCATCAGGACAATCCCGGAAACAGAAACGCCGGCATCTCTTTCTGTTTCATCAATCTGAAGCAGCATTTCAGAAGCTGTAAGATTCCGGACATATCCGGCAATCGTGGATGCACAGAACTGACACCCCATCTTACAACCGACCTGTGTAGAAATGCAGAGCCGCCACCCATGCTGATAATGCATGAGAACTGTTTCAATATGCTGACCATCCGGGAGCTGATAAAGATATTTGATTGTATTGTCTATTTGAGAACTTAATTTCCTGGCGATTTTCAATCTTGGGATTTTAAAATCAGATTCCAGTTTTGTCCTCAGAACCGCCGGAAGATCTGTCATTTCGGAAAATTCCTGTACTTTCCGGATATGCAGCCATTGGTAGATCTGTTTTGCACGGTATCCAGGTTCCTGCATCTGCCTGACAGCTTCTTGCAGCTCCGGGAGTGTCATTGCTAAAATATCCTGCATTCTATCACATCTTTCTATGAAGCTTGGCAATGAAAAAGCCGTCACAGTCCGCATACTGTGATGAAAGCACGGCACATCCATCTTTGATACCCAATTAGTTCAACGTCAGACACTCAAAATTCGGATCAAGATCCAGAAACTTAATTACCACATCCTGAATTTCCA
>CAMWOX010000042.1 GCA_947175975.1 uncultured Ruminococcus sp. | reverse complement strand
CAGCAGCCATGGATACTGTCACTGACGCACGGATGGCAATTGCAATTGCGAGAGAGGGCGGCATCGGTATTATTCATAAAAATATGTCTATCGAACAGCAGGCGAATGAAGTCGATAAAGTGAAACGTTCCGAGAATGGTGTTATTGTAGATCCGTTTTCTCTTACAGCGGACAAGCTTGTAGCGGACGCAGATACACTCATGGGCAGATTCCGGATTTCTGGTGTGCCAATTGTTGATGCGGATAATAAATTGATCGGCATTATTACCAACAGAGATATGCGTTTCCTGACAGATTTTAACACACCAATCGGTGAAGTAATGACAAAAGAAAATTTAATTACTGCACCTGTTGGAACAACACTGAAACAGGCACAGGAAATTTTAAGCGCACATAAGATAGAGAAATTGCCGATCGTGGATGAAAACAACGTCCTGAAAGGTTTGATTACCATCAAGGATATTGAAAAATCTGTGAAATTTCCAAATTCTGCAAGAGATGCCAGAGGCAGATTGTTATGCGGCGCAGGCATCGGCGTGACAGCAAACATGATGGAACGTGCGGCAGCTCTTGTTCATGCACAGGTTGATGTATTAGTATTGGATTCCGCACACGGTCACAGTGCGAATATTATCAATGCACTGAAAAAATTAAAGGCAGAATTTCCGGATACACCTGTGATTGCGGGTAATATTGCAACGGCAGAAGCAGCCGAAGAATTAATCCAGGCAGGCGCAGACTGCCTGAAAGTCGGCATTGGTCCTGGCTCAATCTGTACAACTAGAGTTGTTGCAGGTATCGGCGTTCCGCAGATCACAGCTGTTTATGATGTGGCATCCGTAGCGAAAAAATACAATATTCCAGTCATTGCAGACGGAGGTATTAAATACTCCGGCGATATTGTAAAAGCACTTGCTGCTGGTGCGGATGTTGTAATGCTGGGCAGTCTGCTGGCTGGATGTGAAGAAGCACCCGGCGAGACGGAAATCTACCAGGGCAGACAGTTCAAAGTTTACAGAGGCATGGGCAGTCTGGGTGCGATGGCAAACGGTTCGACAGACAGATACTTCCAGGAGGGTGCAAAGAAGCTTGTTCCGGAGGGCGTTGAGGGACGTGTACCATATAAGGGTGCATTGGCTGATACGATCTTCCAGTTGATCGGTGGTATTCGTGCTGGCATGGGCTATTGCGGCTGTGCAACAATTCCGGAACTCTGGGAAAAAGCAAAATTCGTCCGGATTACAGGTGCAGGACTGAAAGAAAGCCATCCGCATGATATTTACATCACAAAAGAAGCCCCCAACTATTCCGTACAGATCTGAATTTTAAAATCCCCCTGTCAGACAGGGGGATTTTTTGATGATCCGGAAAATTTGTCAGATATTTATGATAATTTTTGTTTTCTGTTATTGGATTTAGGGTATTATACTAATTGACTTTTCGCCAGAAACTATGTTATAATAAATCTGTTGCAAAATATATGACTAGTAAAAGGGGTTTTGATCTATGAAATTCAGAAAATCAGCTGCTATCCTTGCATGTCTGCTTGTATTCAGTAGTGTAACTGCTGTTGCAGCTCCGACAGAATCCGTTGTGTTGTCTGCCGATGCAGCAGAAACCGGTACGCTTGGCGAACTGACCTATACAGTGAATGATGGCTATGTTACAATCTCTGATTGTAATACATCCGTGACTAGTGTTGAGATTCCAAGTGAAATTGAGGGACTTCCTGTCACAGAAATTGCAAATTCCGCTTTTGAAAACTGTGCCTTGATGACAAGTGTAAGTATTCCGGACAGTGTGACAAAAATTGGATATAAGGCATTCAAGGGATGTGCAATGTTGAAATCTGTCACAATTCCGGACAGCGTGACGGAAATCGTTGGTTACAGCTATTCGAGTGATTATGGTGCATTCCAGGGATGTACCAATCTGGAAACAGTTACAATCGGAAATGGACTGCAAACAATTGGAAAAGAGGCATTCAGGGGCTGCACAAACCTGACATTACTGACACTAGGTGAAAATGTGAGTACAATTGGAGCGTCTGCATTTTCTGGCTGTTCTTCTCTTGGAAACTTCACAATTCCGGGTAAGGTGACAACTTTGGGCAATTCTGCTTTCTATGGATGCGGTATCAGTGAAGTCAGCATTCCGGAAAGTGTTTCTGAAATTGGTGAAAGTTGTTTTGCCGAATGCAGTAAGTTGGAAACTGTGACAGTTTCCGGCGGCGCAATTGGTGTTTCTGCTTTTGAAAATTGTAAAGGACTGGCAAGTCTGACACTTGAAAATGTGACATCCATTCATTACAAGGCATTCAAGGGATGCGCAATGTTGAAGTCTGTGGCAATTCCGGACAGTGTAACGGAAATCTTTGGTTATAGTTATTCAGGTGATTGTGGTGCATTCCAGGGATGTACCAATCTGGAGACAGTCACAATTGGAAACGGACTGCATACGATCGGAAAAGAGGCATTCAAGGGCTGTACAAGCCTGACATTACTGACACTGGGTGAAAATGTGAATACAATTGGAATATCTGCATTTTCCGGCTGTGCTTCTCTTGGGAACTTCGCAATTCCGGGCAAGATGACAACTCTGGGGGATTCTGCTTTCTATGGATGCGGCATGAGTGAAGTCAGCATTCCGGAAAGTGTTTCCGAAATTGGGACAAGCTGTTTTGCCGAATGCAGTAAGTTAGAAGCTGTGACAGTTTCTGGCGGTGCAATTGGTGTTTCGGCTTTTGAAAATTGTAAGGGTATGTCAAGTCTGACGCTTGAAAATGTGACATCTATTAATTATAAGGCATTCAAGGGATGCACAATGTTGAAGTCTGTGACAATTCCTGACAGTGTCACGGAAATCTTTGGTTACAGTTATTCAGGTGATTGTGGTGCATTCCAGGGATGTATCAATCTGGAAACAGTTACAATCGGAAATGGATTGAGTGCAATCGGAAAAGAGGCATTCAAAGGCTGTACAAGCCTAACATTACTGACGTTGGGAGAAAATGTGAATACAATTGGAACGTCTGCATTTTCGGGCTGTGCTTCTCTTGGAAACTTCACAATTCCGGGCAAAGTGACAACTTTGGGTGATTCTGCTTTCTATGGATGCGGTATGAGTGAAGTAAGCATTCCGGAAAGTGTTTCTAAAATTGGTGAAAGTTGTTTTGCCGGATGTAGTAAGTTAGAAACAGTGAAAGTTTCCGGTGGTGCAATTGGTGTTTCTGCTTTTGAAAATTGTAAGGGAATATCCAGCCTGACACTTGAGAATGTGACATCCATTAATTATAAGGCATTCAAGGGATGCACAATGTTGAAGTCTGTGACAATTCCAGACAGTGTGACCGAAATCCTTGGTTACAGTTATTCAGGTGATTGTGGGGCATTTCAGGGATGTACAAATCTGAAAACGGTTACATTCGGAAAGAAGCTGAATACAATCGGCAAAGAGGCATTCAAGGGCTGTACAGGTCTGACAGCAATTGATATTCCTGATAATGTCACAGCAATCGAAGTGAATGCCTTTTCCGGTACATCTTTGACTTCTGCAACTGTCAGAAGTAAAATCTGCACAATTGCAGATGGCAAAACGACTCTGCCTGTAATGGAAGACGGTACAATCTACGGCTTGGCGGATTCTTATGCACAGCAATATGCGGAAACGAATGGCTATACATTCGCACTGGCAGGGGATCAGCCCGTTGAGTCGACCGATCCGACTGATCCGGTTGGTACGGATACATACGATGCTGGCGATTTGGATGGCAATGGTACTGTTAATGCCATGGATGCAGCAATTATTCTACAATATGCAGCAGAGACAGGCTCAGGAAAATTCAACGGCACAATGACAGAATATCTCAAGGAAAAAGGTTACAGATCGTAATTTCTGGATTTATGTTTTAATAAAATTTTCAGCCCCTTTCGTTAGACATGGATACCATATGTCTGACAAAAGGGGTTTTTCTAAATAGGAAGCTTTTTGACCTTGACAAGTAAAAGAATAGATGATATAATACAATTAACAGAAAGATGCCATAAAGAGCAAAAACCAAGTCGTTGGTATAATTCTGGTACTGTGAAAAAGGTTTATCAAAAAGGAGTGTTTTTTTGGCTAATTTAAAAAATGTAGGTTTTGTCCGTGAGGATACTCATGCTGTTAAGGGAATTGCAGTGATTATGATGCTTTTACATCATCTTGCAGGATTCGGAGATCGATATCCTGTTGGATTTGAGGGATTCAAGGCTAAAAACGATTGGTTTATAGAAGGAGGTTTTCTATCGAGTTTAGCATTTAATATGAGATTCTGCGTAGCTGTATTCTTCTTTTTAGGTGGATACGGCGTGTACAAACGCATGGCAAAAGGAAAGTTCAGTCTGACTGATTCGGTTTTGGGACTATTTAAAAAATATTGGAAAGTATTTGTTATTTTTGTTCCCGTCGCATTCTTATTTTTCAGCCGTTCAGGAGATGGCGTATCGTGGTTAGCCGCACGGTACAACTTTTCAAATATAAGAGAACTTATAACAACCATTATATCGAACTTCACTATGCTTTCCGATTCGATAAACGGCGAATGGTGGTTCATGAAAACATATATCTGCGCTCTGCTTCTGGGAACAGTATATTTTAAACTAACGAAAAAGCTGAACAGCTTTGCAGGAGAGCTGTTGCTCATCTTTGTCATTGATATGATGTTACGTTCCGTGCTGCCTAATCTGCCATCTGTTCAGGGACTGGAAGGACTTTCAGGCAATATATTTTTTAGACGCTTCTGTTCCGAAACAGCATCATCAAGTCCGTTTTTTGCAGGTATCGTTTTTGCGAAATATGATGTGATCGTAAGACTTAAAACAATGCTGTACAAAATGCCTTTTAAGGCTGTATTTGGTCTTGCAGGAGCTGCTGTGGTCATATGGTGCAGATGTTTTATCACAGGAACGGAACTTGATCTTATATATACACCGCTTTTGGCAGCGTCACTGTCAGTATTTTTTGATTCCGTAAAGCCTTTGCGGACTGCATTTGATCTGATAGGAAAACACAGCACCAATATGTGGCTTATCCATAGTTTCTACTGCTATTATTTCCTTGAAGTGACGAAATTTGTCTATCTCACATCGAATGTGTGGATAGATCTTGGAATACTGGTTGCCATGAGCTTCTTTACTTCTGTAATTCTTGAGCTGTTTTATTTGTATTTATTTAAAGGTATAGAATATATCCGGAACAAGTATGAGAAAAAGAACTCTGATGATTCTGATGATAAAAAAACAGAATCTGAAAAAATTCCCCAATCTGAATCAGAAAACGAGAATGAAAAGATTCTTGTTCATTAAAAATAATTTTAAAATCCCCCGCCTCTACAGACGGGGGAAAATTTTATTCGGTTTCTGTTGGAAACTGATTTTCTTCTGCCCAGGTGAGAATTTTTGATCCAGCAGGTGCATGGATTGTACAGGGTGTTCCGGATGCAAATTCGATTTCTTCGAGTCCCCAACTGGTATATTCCAGATTTGGATTGAGAACGGATAAATCTTGCAGAGCCAGGCAATTTGTGAGCATTTCTTCGTTTGTTTCTGTAATGTTTGCAGGAATTGTGAGTTCTGTCAGATTCATGCAGTTGGAGAATGCGCCACGACCGATTGTCGTCACAGAGTCCGGGATGTTGATTTCTGAAAGCATTTCGCAGTCAGCAAATGCCTGTTCATTAATAATCTGAATGGTATCAGGCAACGCAATAGAAGTCACATCCCATGCCGCTTCAAAAGCATACTGTCCGATCTCTGTGACAGGATAGCCGCCAATTGCAGAACTGATAACCAATTCTGTATCAGATCCGGTGAAATCCAGGATGATTGCCGTTCCGTCTGCACGGATTTCATAAACAAACTGATCCAGGCTTGTGGCATTGGCATCAATTTCTGTCGAAACCGGGACGAGTGTTTCCTCCGGCGGCTTGGAAGTCGGGTACTGATCCGGATCAAATGCAGTTTCTTCCGGGATTGCAGCATCTTCGGAATTTTGGATGATAGCAGGATCTTCCGTTTCGTCGGAATCCTGGCTGCATCCGCACAGAAGCATTCCGGAAATGCCTGTGCAGAGCAATACTATCAAACTGAATCTTTGTTTTTTCATGACTTTTTATTCCTCATCTTGGCACGCTGTGCATTATCCAGAATACGCTTACGGATTCTCAGATTCTTTGGTGTGACTTCCAGCAGTTCATCATCTGCCAGAAATTCCAGACAGTCTTCCAGGCTCATGATTCTTGGCGGTACAAGACGCAGTGCATCATCACTGCCGCTGGCACGAGTGTTCGTGAGATGTTTTCTTTTGCAGACATTTACAACAAGATCATCTGCTTTCGGGGAGACACCAACAACCATGCCTTCGTAGACCGGAACGCCTGCACCAATAAAGAGTGTACCACGCTCCTGTGCATTGTATAATCCATAAGTGACAGCTTCGCCGGATTCATGACAGATTAAAGAACCTGCACTTCTTCTAGGAATATCACCTTTATAGGGGATATAACTGTCAAAGACACTGCTCATGATGCCCTCACCTCTGGTATTCGTGAGAAATTCACTCTTGTAGCCGAATAATCCACGGGACGGGATTAAAAATTCCAGACGGGTTCTTGTCCCCTGTGGCTGCATGGACTGCAATTCTCCTTTGCGAGTACCCATTTTTTCCATGACCGTGCCGACACATTCTTCTGGAACGTCTACGACAAGTCTTTCCTGCGGCTCGCAGAGTTTGCCGTTGATGGTCTTATATAAAACTCTCGGTGTGGAAACAGACAGTTCATAACCCTCACGGCGCATGTTTTCTACCAGGATGGATAAATGCATTTCGCCACGTCCTGCAACGCTGAAAGAATCCGTATTATCTGTTTCTGTTACTCTAAGAGAGACATCCCGGAGCAATTCTTTAAATAACCGTTCCCGGAGCTGACGGGAAGTGACATATTTTCCGTCACGTCCTGCAAATGGGCTGTCATTGACAGAGAATGTCATTTCGACAGTTGGCTCGCTGATGTGTGTAAATGGCAGCGCCTCTGGCTGTTCGGGTGAACAGATCGTGTCACCAATGGTAATATCCGGAATACCGCTTAAGATTACAATATCGCCGACAGTTGCTGTTTCTGTATTGACCTGTGCCAGTCCCTGCATCTGTGCCAAAGAAACGATTTTCGCCTGGTTACGCTTTTCCGGCTGATTGGAATTGACAACCACAACAGGCTGATTGACTTTGACAGAACCTCTCTGGATCTTGCCGACAGCGATTCTGCCGACATAGTCGTTATAATCAATGGAAGATACCAGCATCTGGAAAGGCTCTTCCGGTTCACCCTCCGGAGGAGCGATATACTCCAGAATGGTTTCAAATAAGGGTGTCAGATCCTCGCCGGGCTGATCCTTATCACGGGAAGCCGTACCGCTTCTGCCAGAACAGTACAAAATCGGACTTTCAAGCTGTGCATCGTCCGCATCCAGATCCAGTAATAATAGCTGGACTTCGTCAGCGATTTCATCTAGTCTGGCATCCGGTCTGTCGATCTTATTCACGACAATAATAATTTTATGCCCCATTTCCAGTGCCTTGGATAATACAAATCTGGTCTGCGGCATTGGGCCTTCTGCGGCATCTACCAGTAAAATTACGCCATCTACCATAGAGAGAACACGTTCTACTTCACCGCCGAAGTCAGCATGTCCGGGTGTGTCAATGATATTGATCTTGACATCCTGATACTGGACTGCTGTGTTTTTTGCCAGAATGGTAATGCCTCTCTCCCGTTCAATATCATTGGAATCCATGACACGTTCTGCAACAGCCTGATTTTCACGGAACACGCCGCCCTGCTTGAGCATCTCGTCTACCAAAGTAGTCTTGCCGTGGTCAACATGGGCAATAATTGCAATATTTCTTAAATTTTCCCTGATCATAAAAATACATCCTTTCCTAATATAATCAATTGTAGTTATTTTAATTTTGCTTTTCTAGTATAGCATAATTTTCCGAAAATTGCAAGCTGTTTTGAAAAAAAGCAGGGAACAATTCTGAAAATTGACATTCTCCGGGAAATTTTTGTGCTGATTTGTTGTAAATTTGGTGAAAAGAAATGGAAATCCTGCAAAATCAGTTGCAATTTGATTTCAAATATGCTATAATAAACTATACTTGCCTGATTAAATGAAAAAACAGGTTTGAGAGGAGAATTTATTTTATGTGTGGAATTGTGGGCTATGTCGGATTCCGTGATGCCGCTGATGTGCTGATGGAAGGATTATCCAAACTGGAATACAGAGGTTATGATTCAGCTGGTATTGCTGTATTTGAAAATGAAGTCATCAAAGTAGCAAAATCCAAGGGAAGACTGGCAGATCTGGAGCAGAAAATGCAGCAGGAGGGTAAGCCGTCCGGTCATGTCGGGATCGGACATACCAGGTGGGCAACCCATGGCGAACCATCCGACCGGAATTCCCATCCTCACGCCGGTGGTAATGTCACACTTGTCCATAACGGCATTATCGAGAATTACAAGAAATTAAAAGAGTTTTTAATCTCACAGGGCAGGGTCTTTGCATCTGATACAGATACAGAAGTCGTTGCACAGCTCCTGGATTATTATTATCAGCAAAATCACGGAAATCCGGTAGAAGCGATCATTCAGACTATGCAGGAGCTGGAGGGTTCTTATGCGTTGGGCGTGGTATTCGCTGATTTCCCGGATCGTGTGTTTGGACTCCGGAAAGAAAGTCCGCTGATTGTCGGCATCGGTGAGAATGAGAGTTTTATTGCCTCGGATATGACGGCACTTCTGCAATATACCAAAAATTATTATCTGTTGGAACCCGGTGAAATTGCCGTCCTGAGCAAGAAAAAAGCAAAGATTTATGATCTGCATTATCAGGAAGTCCAGAAAGAATTAAAAACAGCGGACTGGGATGTGAGTGCCGCTGAAAAATGTGGTTATGAGCATTATATGCTCAAAGAAATTCACGAACAGCCTGAGGCGATCAAAACAACTATCACACCTCGAATTACAGACGGCTTACCGAATCTGGAAGAATGCGGCATCACACCGGAGAAACTGATGCACTTCAACAAAATTCATATTGTTGCATGTGGTACGGCAATGCATGCCGGAACAGTTGGCAAATATGTCATTGAGAAACTGGCAAGAGTTCCTGTGAATGTTGACATTGCGTCAGAATTTCGGTACAGAGAGCCATTAGTTTCTGAAAATGATCTGGTGATTATTATCTCCCAGTCTGGAGAAACGGCAGACAGTCTGGCAGCTTTGAGACTGGCAAAAAATCTTGGTGCAAAGACACTTGCCATTGTCAATGCTAAGGGCAGTTCGATTGCAAGAGAGGCTGATATGCTGATCTATACTCATGCAGGACCGGAAATCGCTGTTGCATCGACTAAGGCTTACATGGTACAGATTGCTGTGATGTACTTGCTCGCATTCGAGCTTGCACTGGCAAATCACAGCATTGATGAAACAGAATGTCGAAGACTAACGGCATTGTTGCAGGAAACACCGGAGAAGATTACGGAAATTCTGGAAAATAAATCCATGACGCAGATGATCGCAATGGAGTTGATTGCAGCCGACAGCCTGTTATATATCGGGCGTGGATTGGATTATGCGCTGAGCATGGAGGGATCACTGAAATTAAAAGAAATTTCTTATATTCATTCTGAGTCTTATGCGGCAGGAGAACTCAAACATGGTACAATTTCGCTGATTACGGAGAACATGCCCGTAATTGCAATCGCCACGCAGAAAGGCTTGTTTGACAAGACCATCAGTAACATCAAAGAAGTCAAGGCAAGGGGTGCAAAAGTGATTCTTGTCTGCCGGGAGGATTACAGCCCTGATGCAGATATTGCAGATTTCAAATTCGGTCTGCCGGATTATGAAGATCTCCTGATGCCAATGCTTGCGGTTGTGCCTTTGCAGCTAATTGCTTATTATACAGCAGTCCACAAGGGTACAGACGTAGATAAGCCGAGAAATCTAGCGAAATCTGTTACAGTAGAATAAATATTTATCATAAGGATCTGTTTTATGGAAAATAAGAAATTGAAAAAATGCTGTGCTGTTGCGATGCTTCTCGCAGCAGCTGTCAGCAGTCTGCATTTGTGTCTGATGCCTGCTTTTGCAGAGGGCGAAGAAACAACAGTCGTTGATACCACAAATCCTGAAAATTCCAGTGAAACATCTGCCACAGAAGCACCGATTTTTTATGATTTATAGAGGTTCGAGATCTACACTGCCGGAC
>CAMWOX010000041.1 GCA_947175975.1 uncultured Ruminococcus sp. | reverse complement strand
GGTGCTGATTGTGTTTATGGCTGCAGCGCTTGCGTTGGCAAGCACGGCAAGCAAGGGTGCCTATACCAGCTACCAGCAGGAGCAGACAGAATACACGGCAAAGGCAGTCATGGAGGCTGTCACAAGACAGATCCAGACAGATGATACTATCCGACAGGATATTGTAAATGGTCTTGGGTCAGTAAATGTTGCAATTAATGATGGTACTTCTACACAGAATCATACAGTGAATGTGACTAACACAGGGCAGAAACGTTCTATTTATGATTCTGGTGAATGGAAAGAGGTCGATATGTATCGTCTTTCCGTCACAGTAGGCAGTGACACGACAACAGCAGAGTCCACTTATGAAACATTCTTAGGTCTGGATATTATCACGACACCTGGTGTAACTCCTCCAACATCAAATGATGGTGGTGCGTTCGTCAGCTTGGGTGATACCGGCGGAAATGAAATTGCTACTGGCGGTTATGTAACAGGTGGCACGTATCTTGGCATCAAAGAAGGCGGTCATGATTTCACACTAGCGAGTAACAGTGCGACTGTAATTGATGCACCTTTGTATGTAAATGGCAATGTATCTAACACTAATGCACTTAATATCCATTTTACAAAGCCGGATGATTTCATGGTGGTAAAAGGAAATCTGAAACTGAATAACCCAAATATGTCTGGTACTGTTTTTGATGGCTATAATGAAAGTGAAGCAAAAACATATGAGAATACCCCCTATATTTATGTAGAAGATGAGTTCTCTTTTACTGGTAACAATGTGTTGAAGCTTGGCGAGGCACATCATCCGATCAATCTCTATTTTGGAACATGTAATGTTACAACAGGTGGTATGGAATTATATGGCGATCTGTATCTGATGGATGAGGACGAATCTGTAATTAGCGTACAGGATCAGTATACAAAACTCTATCAGTGGGCTGATGGACAGCTTACCAGAGCGGATGGAAACGGCAACACACAGTATGGCAATATTTATTCCAATGGCTCTTTGAAACTGACCGGGACAAACAAAGAATTGGAAGTCAATGGAGATTTACAGGTTAATGGTGATTTAACTGTTACTAACTTGCGTGTGAAAGGCAATGTTGTAGTAAATGGTACTTTAACAGTTAGCAATAGTTTGACTTGTGATGGGAATGTTTATGCAAGCAATATCCAAGCAAATAACAACATCACTTGCAACAGTGGTGCGATTCATGCTGTGACTGCTTCAGGTGTGTCAAGTTATGATCCGATTGATCCGGCTGCACTGTCATCAAGTAATATCAAAAATATAGAAACATGGTATACAGATGTTTGGATAGATCCAAATGGTGAAGCTCAATGGGCAGATGGTAAAGGTTACATGAAAGTCACTTATACAAAGCATACAAAAATTGATGGTGTTGCACAGCCTGATGAAACTGTAGCCAATGCGGATATTGTTGGTTGGACAGAAGGAATTGATACAACAGCGTTTACTTCTTTTGCAGATTATGCAGCCTCTGTAAACACAGTGGCATTTGATATTCAGCATTATACTAGTGAAGCAACTGCAAAGACAGACACACAATCTTCTTATGATTTAAGCAGTGTATATGGTAAGGAGGTTTATCCTCAGCAATATACAAAAGACTATTTAAATACAACAGAGTATGAGGCAGATGGTGTAACCGTTAAAAAACAAGCAAAGATCGAAAATCCACAGGCTTCTAGTTATGAGTCTTCGTATCCGACAAGTGTGAATGATCTTGATGCTTCTATTTATAATGGCAGCAGTTACGTTGTTCCGATTTATGCACCTGGCGGAAGTGCAAATACAACATATGGAAGCACAATTCCTGTTCAGAATGCAGATGATCTGATTCCAAGCGGTGATAGTTACTACAAAGTCACATCCAACTGTGTCCTGAATGGATATTTTAGTAAAAATATTTATATTGATGGTTCTGTTGGTAATATTACAGTCGTTATGGATCGGGTAACGATGGAAGGTAACTGGGGCTGTAGTATTATCGTAAATGATGCCAATAATGTCACAATCTTTGTTGTGGATCATCTGAGTCTTGGTACAAGCGGCCAGGGAACTTCTCTGATTACAACAGAGTATCTGAATGCAATGAAACCCGGCTGGCAATTCACGGATAATTTGAAAAACGTGGTTGGCGGCATGAGCAATGATATTTATGTAAAGCAGATTCAGGATGTCATTGATCCGTTATATCCGAATGTGGTAATTAATTCTGATGACGGTGCAAGTTTGAATGTACCAGAGGGCGGACTTGTAGTAGGTCTTGTAAGAGCGCCGAAATTGACCTATAATGGCGGTAAAGTATCCGATGCCAATAAAACAATTCAGTATGAATTGTCAACAGGTGAAGTTGTAAATTACGGAAATAATTGTTCTCTTAATAATTGCAAGTCTGTTGGTCTGATTGGTCAGCTGATCGCAGGTCAGATTAAGTTGCCGAGTAATGGTGATTGGGGTATGCTCTATATTACAAAACCAGCTTCTCAACAGCAACAGCAGCAACAGCAACAGCAGCAACAGCAACAAGCTTCAACAACTTCTGTATGGGCTACGCTCTACGGCAATATGTATTAAGGAGGGGTCATTCATGAAAGCAAAGAAAAACAAGAAACTCAAAGGCATGACCCTGATTGAATGTATTATTGCTATGGCAGTTCTGGCGATCACTGGTCTGATTATGGTAAGAGTCGGGACTCTTACCAACAGACTGCTGATCAATACCAATCATCTCAATAACAAGACACAGGCAGAGGCAAAAGTTGGTAGCGTCAATGATAAAACCACGCTCGGTGAATACTGTACAGCGAATGCAGATTTTAATTCTGCAAATGCGGATGATATTACAAATGGTGTCACAAAGGCAAAAGTAGCTTCCAATGGTGAACAGGATGTAACATTCTCTGTTGGAACTTATGGTACTATCAATGCAAAAAGATACAATACAAAAGCCGCAGATGGTACTTCTGCAAAAGATTGTGACACCAATCTGAATGATGATGTAAGTTTGCAATTCTATGACGATTTCAGTTAAACAGGAGGTAGAATTGTGAAGAAAACAAAGTTGAAAGGTTTTACCTTGATTGAGCTGATTGTTGTTATGGCGATTTTTGGAGTGATTCTGGTAGCAGCAATGCAGTTGATGTTGCCAGCCTCGAGAGTCCTGGTGCAGACAGAGCATTATGAAAACAGTCAGGCGGTTGCAACAAACATTTCGGATTATTTGGAAAGTACGCTACGACCAGCGGAATTTCTGGATGCATACAGCGGTAACAGGAATGTAGAAGATATTGCCCTAGAGTATGCGATCAACTACTATGAGGGTGTTCTCAAAAGCGGTTCTACTGTGGATGCACCTGCTTATGCAGATGGAAAAATTCATGTTCTGCAAATTGATAACAGTGATCCGGTAAATACAAAGCTGGTTAATTATGTATTTGAGGCGGATTTTGAAAATGGTGCGGTTTCTGTTACCCTCAAGAGTGATGAAACAGTTAGCAATGCAATTAATAATGCTTATTATGACAATTATAATTTGCAAATCAGAGTCGGCGAATATGATGAGACAACCTGGAGTGACGTAATCAGTTATACTGATTTTACCAATAATGTAAGTGCTAAGAATACAACATTCACAATCAAATGTGAAACCAACAGAGAAATCAATGGTGAAGTCAGAACGTTGTATCATACAGCTTTCATGACATTGGAAAATATTAATGGCAATCCATCATCTAATCTGAATTATTATGCCATTGACGAAAAAGAGGGGGCAACGCCGGGAACAGATCCTAACGTGTTAAGTATTGTACAGATTGGAACTCCCAATATGACAGCACGTGGTTCTGCTACTTTTACAGCAACTATGGCACGTGACAGGGGTACTGTGACTGGTCGTACCAGACCATTCTATAATTCCACAACAGCCATTGAAGATTATTATTTCGTGTACAGCTACGGCTCAGATATTAATACAAATCCATAATTTTTTCGCAAAAAAACCGGCAGTCGGGAGATTGCTCCCGCTGCCGGTTGCGATTGCCATCATGTAGGTATTGCGTAGGGATCATATGTCACCCATGCTATGTACCAATCAAAAATCTGATTTCCGAACAGCGTCCCCAGGAACAGACCCATTGCCAGATAGGGACCAAATGCGAATTTGGATTCTCCTCCACGCTTTTTGAGAATCATGCCGCATATGCCGGCAATGATAATCCCGAAAAATGCAGACACAAGTACGGCTTTCCAGCCGATTAACAATCCTCCGCAAGCCATCAGAACCGTATCACCGAGTTCAATGGCACGGAAACGCTCTCCGAATTTTTTCTCGATGATCGGTATACTGATTTCACCGATCAGGAAGAACGGCAGGGCAATGCAGAGCAAGCCGATCAGGTGAGAACTTAGAGACAAAGACTGATCTGTGACAAAATGCGGCAGATTCTGAAATAATTCGGGAGAAACCAGTGCAGTCACAGAGAGTGCCAGATCCGGAACGGCAAGCACAGCAATAAAGATTAATAACCGCAGATCCATTTCCATTGTGTCCAAGTCGATGAAAGCAATACAGAGCAGTGCTGAGAAGAAAAAGCAGTACAGAATGCTTTGCAGGCTGAAATCCAGAACCGTGACAGTGATTAAATAAATGATGCAATTCAGGGATTCAACGATTGGATAGCGTTTTGAGATAGGTTCACCACAGCTGCGGCATTTGCCTTTGAGCAGCATCCAGCTAAGAACTGGGATATTATCCCTTGCACGGATTTTCGTGCCACAGGTCATACAATGCGATGAGCGTTTGACAAGTGATTCATTTTTCGGCAGCCGGAAGATAACAACATTCAGAAAACTGCCGATACAAATTCCATAGAAAAAAACAATGAGGTAAAACATGAAATAGAATGGAAGTTCCATAAATTCATTGTGAAGCATGAGAATGCCCTCCTTGATGATGATAGATTTGTATATATTATAGCATAGTTTGCTATATTTGACAAGCAAAATATTATTTAAAATTTTATATTTGGAGGTTTCAGTTTTATGAGAAATATTCGTATTGGTGATTATCTTGTAGAACAGAAGTTAATCACAGCGGAACAGTTGCAGCAGGTTCTCACAGCACAAAAAGAGAATGGCGGCAAGCGTTTTGGAGAAACTGTTGTAGAATTAGGATTTATTTCCGAAGTAAGCTTATCCAAGGCTCTGGCAGCAAAACTGCGTGTGCCTTACGTGGATCTGAGCAATATTGACATTGATGAGGAAGCTGTCCGCAGGATTCCGGAGAGTCTTGCAAAGAAATATACTGTTATTGCGATTAATATTCAGGGACGCAGACTGACAGTTGCAACGGATGATCCGATTAATTTTAATATTCTGGAAGATATTAAGATGCAAACTGGTATGGACACCATTCCGGTGCTGGCAACAAGATCTGCAATTAATAAAGCAATCGGTAATATGTATTCTATGGAGAATGTCGATGACGTTCTGGCAAGTGTATCACAATTCAGGGATGAAGAAGAAGACGATGGATCAAAAGACAGAGTCGAAAGTGCGCCGATTGTAAAACTGGCAACTACAATTGTGGAAAATTCGTACAGAGCAGACGCAACAGATATTCATATTGAACCGTTCAAGACTTACACAAGAATTAGAATCCGTGTGAATGGTGACTTAGTGGAATTAATGAATGTCTCCAATGTTGTGCATAATGCACTGGCAACCCGTCTGAAACTGATTTCCGGTATGAATATTGCTGAGAAGCGTGTTCCGCAGGACGGTCGTTTCACGCAGGTTGTTGACGGCACGACACTTGATGTCCGTGTCTCTTCACTTCCGATGGTAAACGGTGAAAAGATCGTTATTCGTATCTTATCCACTGGTAATATTGCGCTCCGTAAAATTACAGATCTTGGTATGTCGGATTATAACTATAATCTGTTTGAATCTATGATTAAGTGTCCGCATGGTGTTATCCTGGTAACAGGTCCTACCGGTTCTGGTAAAACAACAACACTCTATGCTGCACTCGGTGAATTGGCAAAGCCGCATGTCAATGTCATTACAGTAGAAGACCCGGTCGAAAAAGCAATCGATGGCATCAATCAGGTACAGGTAAATTCAAAAACTGGTATGACATTCGCAGCTGCTCTGCGTTCCATCCTTCGTCAGGACCCGGATATTGTCATGATCGGTGAGATGCGTGACTCTGAAACTGCTGATATTGGTATCAGAGCCGCTATTACAGGACATCTGGTATTATCCACACTGCATACAAACGATGCCGCTTCTACGATCGTCCGTCTGGTGGATATGGGTGTTGCGCCGTACATGGTAGCAACTTCCCTGATCGGTGTTATCGCACAGCGTCTTGTAAAAGTTCTCTGTCCGAAATGCAAAGTACAGCGTTATTCAGATGAAGATGAGAATAAGCTCATGAAACTGGAAGATATTTATTCACCGATTCCGGTTTATGAGGCACAGGGCTGTCCGGAATGCAACGGTACAGGATACAGAGGACGTACTGCAATCCATGAGATTATTCACTGTACGGCCGGGATTTCGACGATTGTAGCACGCAGCGGCAGTAAAGAAGAAATTGAAGAAAAAGCCCGTGAAAACGGTACGAAACTGCTCCGTGACAACGTTTCAGAACTGGTACAGAAAGGCGTTACTTCCATGGATGAGCTTGTGCGTGTAACTTATGCTGTATAATTAATTAATTATAATAAAATTTTTAAGTCAGGAGGAATTTTGTTTGGCTATCGAAATTAACCAGATTCTGAACGAAGCCCGTGCCATAGGCTGTTCAGACTTGCACTTCACTTACGGCATTAATCCAATCGTAAGACTGAATGGTGCGCTCCGCAAAATGACCAAATATCCGGAGCTTGACGAAGAAGAAGTCATGTCAATTGTCAATCAGATGACAAATGATGTGCAGATGGCAAGTGTCCGCAGACATATTGACACAGACTTTTCATTCCAGACGAATGCCGGTTATCGTCATCGTGTGAATGTGTATTTCCAGAGAGGACATACGGCAATTGCAATCCGTCTGTTGAGAAATGATATTCCGACATTGGATGATCTGTCTCTGCCGCCCGTTCTTGCAGATTTTGCCATGCGTCCCCGTGGGCTGATCCTGGTAACAGGTCCTACTGGTTCTGGTAAATCCACAACACTGGCAGGTATGATTGATTATATCAATGTCCACAGAAGTGCGCATGTTATCACAGTCGAAGATCCGATTGAGTACATCCATCAGCATAAGCTCTGTATGATCAATCAAAGAGAAGTCGGCGATGATGTACCGGACTTTGCCGCAGCACTGCGTGCCGCACTCCGTGAAGACCCGGATGTAATCCTCGTAGGTGAGATGCGTGACTTTGAGACGATCGGCGCAGCAATCACCGCAGCCGAGACCGGACATCTGGTATTATCCACACTGCATACAACTTCTGCCGCAGATACGATCAACCGTATTATTGACGTATATCCCGAACATCAGCAGGGACAGATCCGTACACAGCTTGCGAATAACTTAGTCGGTGTTGTGTCGCAGACACTTCTGCCGAGAATGGATGGCAAGGGACGTGTTGCCTGCATGGAGATTCTGAATGTAACAGATGCCTGCTCGGCAATGATCCGTGATGACAAAGTACATTTGTTGTTGTCGGCGATTCAGTCCGGTAAGCAGTACGGCATGATGTGTCTTGACCAGGAACTGGCACGTTATGTCAAGAGGGGCATTGTCTCTGAAAATGCTGCATTGGAAAAATGCCAGAGCAAATCAGAATTTTACAGGTATCTGAACGGCAACGGCTGATTGGATTCATAAAATAATAACCAGAAAGCTCTTTCGCAGGAAAGAGCTTTTTGTGTGAAAATTTTTGCCGGATCTCTTGCAATCAGAGGCATTTTGTTATATAATAATAATAGGATTTTGATTCTATCAGGAGGGATTTTTTATGAAACTGCTCGTTATTGATGGAAATAGTGTCATTCATAGAGCATATTATGGGGTGCGTCCGTTGTCAAATCATAAGGGGATTTTCACACATGCAATTTTTGGATTCCTGAATATGTATCTCAAAGAGCTGAATGCTGTAAAACCGGACGGGGTTGCCGTTGCATTCGATGTGGGAATGCAGACATTCCGACGTGAAAAAGTAGAATCCTATAAAGCGAACCGCAAAGGGATGCCAGAGGAACTCGCCATGCAGATGCCATATATTAAGGAAATTTTGAAATATATGGGGATTTCCTGCCTTGGTGCAGAGGGCTTTGAAGCAGATGATATTCTTGGAACGTTTGCCAATGTTTGTGACAAGCAGGGACAGGAATGTATTCTGATGACCGGAGACAGAGACAGTCTGCAATTGATTACGGAGCATGTCACGGTGCATTTACTGACAAATAAAGAAACAGTAACTTATACACCTGAGAAGTTCCGACAGGATTACGGATTCGAGCCGGAATATCTGGTAGATCTGAAAGCACTGATGGGAGATAGTTCGGATAATATCCCCGGTGTCAAGGGAATTGGTGAAAAAACAGCGAAAAGTCTGATCCAGAATTACCAGAGTATTGAAAACCTGTATACAGATTTGGAGCATATCCAGGCAACAACTAGAGTCCGGAAACTTCTTGCAGAGGGCAGGGAAGATGCATTCCAAAGCAAGTGGCTTGCACAGATTGTGAAAAATGCACCTGTTCCCTTGGAGTTGAAAAATTATCTTCCCGGAAAACAGGACTCTGAAAATCTCCGGAAACTGCTCACAGAACTAGAAATGTTTAAATTACTGGACAGACTGCATTTACAGCCATTGGGATCTTCTGAGATTCCGAAACAGGAAGAGCTGGAAAATCTGCAAGTGCCGGAACTGAAATTTTCAGAAAAATTTGATCTGAATTTTCTTAGAAAATCTAGAAAGCCTGTGAGTTATATTTTTTCTGATGAGGAATTAATCACATGTACAGATGGTGATTCTATCATGCGTACACGGGATCAGTCACAGATTCTTGATTTCCTGGAATCTGATCTTGCAAAAATCACAGATGATGCCAAATCGCATTATCGGTTTGTTTTTGCACATCACAGAGAATTAAAAAATCTGATTTTTGATGCTGCCATTCTGGGCTATTTATTGAATCCGTCTGCTACGGATTATCAGGTATCTGCTCTCTGTGCGCAGCTCCATACACCTTATTTTGAGGAGCTTGGAGGATCTGCATCCGTGCAGGCATTGTATGCACTCTATAAAAAAGGGATTGCTCAATTACAGCAGGAGAATTTATTTCAGCTTTGGACGGAGATTGAACTGCCTCTCACCAGAGTGCTGGCTTCTATGGAACATGTTGGTATTCTGGTTGATACAGAGGGCATTCAGGCATTCGGAGAAGATCTGAAAAAAAAGATTTCTGACACAGAACAGAAAATCTATACGCTTGCCGGAGAAAAATTCAATATTGCATCGCCGAAACAGCTAGGTGTGATTCTGTTTGAAAAATTAAAGCTTCCTGTCAGCAAAAAAACAAAGACAGGTTATTCCACAAATGCGGAAATCCTGGAAGAACTGCGTCCGCAACATGAAATTATCGATTTTATTCTGGAATATCGCCAATATACAAAATTGCAGTCTACTTATGTAGATGGTCTGCTCAAAACAATCGAACCGGACGGCAGGATTCATACAAATTACAAACAGACGGAAACACGCACCGGACGGATTTCCTCTACAGAACCAAATTTGCAGAATATCCCTTTCCGGACAAGGTTCGGCAGACAGATGCGGAAATTTTTCAGAGCCAGTGAGGGAAATATTTTATTAGATGCCGATTACAGCCAGATTGAATTAAGATTAATCGCACATTTAAGTCAGGATCAAGCCATGCAGGAAGCTTTTGCATCCGGATTTGATGTGCATACAGCGACTGCGGCAAAGATTTTTCATGTGCCGGAATTGTTAGTACAACCGGAAATGCGAAGTGCTGCAAAAGCTATCAATTTCGGCATTCTCTATGGAATGGGGGCTTTCTCGCTCTCAAAAGATATTCATGTTTCTAAACAGGAGGCTGAACAGTATATCCAGGATTATTTAGGATCTTATCCGAAAGTCTCAGAATTTCTAGAAACTATTATCCGGGATGCCACAAAATCCGGTTATGTCTGCACCATGTTTTATAGAAAACGCTATGTTCCGGAATTAAAAGCATCCAACAAGCAGGTGCAGGCTTCGGGCAGACGTATTGCAATGAATACGACTGTGCAGGGAACTGCGGCGGATATTATCAAGCTTGCCATGATCCGGGTGCATGACAGATTAGCAAGAGAAC
>CAMWOX010000040.1 GCA_947175975.1 uncultured Ruminococcus sp. | reverse complement strand
AATATGGTATAATTCACATCAGGTTAATTTTTTTAAAAATATGAAAAAAACACTAGACAAATCTTTGTAAGTATGCTATAATAGTTAGAGAATCAATCTGATAAGGCACAGATTGCGAAGATTTATTTAAATGATTGAGATGATAAACGCTTGTCTGTTGCCGACAGATAGGCGTTTTTTTTGTAAATTAAAGTAATTGGAAAGGGGTTGTTTTGCTATGCGTCTGTTAATTAAGAATGTCCATGCTGTGGATCTGGATTTTGAAAAAGATACAGATATTCTGATTCAGGATGGAAAAATAACACAGATCCGGGAGCAGATCCAGGAAGAAGCAGATCAGATCATTGACGGCACAGGATTAACTGCCATGCCGGGATTATTTGATATGCATGTCCATTTCCGTGATCCCGGTCAGACACACAAAGAGGATATTTTATCCGGTTGCCGTGCAGCTCTGGCAGGCGGTGTCACGGGTGTGCTTTGTATGCCAAACACAAATCCGCCGGTAGATTCTCCGGAGATTTTGCAGTATATTTTAGAAAAATCTAAGAGTACTGGCGTTTCTGTTTACCCTGTTGCTTGTATTACACAGGGAATGAATGGAGAGAATTTAACAGATTTTGCAGATCTGAAATCACACGGGGCGGCATGTCTGTCCGATGATGGAAGACCTGTGAAAAATGCGGAATTAATGCGGTTTGCTTTGGAAAAAGCAAAACAGGAAAATATTCTGATCGCATCGCACTGTGAAGATCTGGATATTATCAATGGTGGTATTATGCATAAGGGGGATATTTCCCGACAGCTCGGTGTGAAAGGCATGGACAGAGCTTCAGAAGATTCTATTACAGCAAGAGAAATTATTTTAGCGTCTTCTGTCAGTGGCAGGATTCATATTTGCCATGTCAGCACGAAAGGCAGTATCGATATCATCCGGGAAGCGAAACGGCTCGGTGTTCAGGTAACTTGTGAAACCGCACCGCATTATTTTATGTTCACGCATGAGAAATTGCTGGAGAAAAATGCTAATGATCGCATGAATCCGCCTTTGCGTGAGGAATCCGACAGAATCGCCATTGAACAGGCAGTTCTTGACGGTACAATTGACTGTATTGTGACAGATCATGCCCCCCATGCACCGGAAGAAAAAGCGAATTTTGTACATGCTCCGAATGGAATTGTAGGATTAGAGCCATCTTTTGCAGCGACACTCACAGCTTTGTATCATACCGGAAAATGCAGCTTACAGAAAATTATTTCCCTGATGTCAGCAAAACCCAGAGAAATATTAAATCTTCCGGCAGTACATCTTCGGGAGCAGGAAAAAGCAGATCTGATTTTAGCAGATTTAAATCAGGAATGGGAAGTCATTCCGGAAAAACTGCACAGCAAATCACAGAATACTGCATTCCGGAATAGGAAATTGACAGGCAAAGTAAAATATACAATCACAGACGGTCTGATCCGTTACTGTGAAGAAAACTGATAGTTTTGAAAGGAGCTTTTTCGCATGAGCTTTGACAGATTAGTAAAGAAAATCAGAGAAACAAGTAATCCGTCCGTTGTCGGACTTGATCCGAAACTGGATTATATCCCGGATTATCTGATTCAGAAATTCCAGGAAGAGGACGGTGCAACGCTTAAGACTGCCGCAAGAGCAATTTTTGCGTTCAACAAGGCAATTATTGATGAAATTTATGACATTGTCCCGGCAATCAAACCGCAGGCGGCATACTATGAGATGTATGGTTATTACGGCATGAAAACACTCGCCGAGACGATCAGCTATGCAAAATTAAAAGGCATGTTTGTCATCACAGACGGCAAGCGAAATGACATCGGTGCAACCATGCAGGCATATACAGCGGCACATTTAGGAACTGTGAAAATCGGCGATAACGAAATTGAGCCGTTCGGTGCGGATGCACTGACTGTCAATGGCTATCTCGGGACAGACGGCATCAAGCCATTGCTGGAAGTCTGCAAAGAGAGAGACAAAGGCATTTTCGTCCTTGTCAAGACTTCTAATCCGTCCAGTGGTGAATTGCAGGATCAGTTGCTGAATGGTGAGCCGTTATATGCTAGAATGGGTGACCTGTGCGAGAAATGGGGAGCAGATACGATCGGCGAATCCGGTTACTCCGCTGTTGGTGCAGTAGTCGGCGCAACATATCCGGAACAGCTTCGGGAACTCCGTGCAAGACTGCCGCATACGTTCTTCTTAGTGCCTGGTTACGGCGCACAGGGCGGCGGTGCTGAGGGTGTTGCTGCGGCATTTGATACCAATGGCATGGGTGCGATTGTCAACTCCTCCAGAGCCATTATGTGTGCTTACCAGAAAGAACAGTGCGCACCGGAAGAATTTGCAAAGGCTGCAAGACGGGAAGCCATCCGTATGAGGGATGATATCACAAATTATATTAAGATCAAGTAAATTAGAGAAATTTTAATTTCATTTACGAAAGGATGTAGTGTATGGCATTGATCAGATATGCAAGTCCTGCCTGGCTGGTGCTGGCAGATGGTCAGATTTTCAGGGGCAAAAGTTTCGGAGCAACCGGAACGGCAATCGGTGAAGTGGTATTCACAACAAGTATGACCGGTTATCAGGAAACATTGACAGATCCCAGTTACTACGGACAGATCGTGACGCAGACATTTCCTCTGATTGGTAATTATGGTGTGAATGCATCTGATTTTGAATCATCAAAATCCTATGTGAATGGCTATATCGTTCGGGAATGGTGCGACAAGCCTTCCAATTTCCGTTGTGAAGATACAATTGAGAATTTTCTGAAACAGAATCAGATTATCGGATTGTATCATATTGATACAAGACGGCTGACCAGAACGCTCCGGGAAGCAGGCGTAATGAATGGTGCAATTACAACCGAAAATCCGGAAGAAAATCCGGAAACGTTGGAGAATTTACTGAAACAGATCCGGGCATATGCCGTGATCAATGCTGTGGAAAGTGTAACGGATTCTGAAAGACATGTGTATGCACCGGAAGAAAAAAAATATCAGGTTGTATTATTTGATTTCGGCTATAAGAGAAACATCCGACAGGAACTTGTCAACAGGGGCTGTGAAGTGATTGTTGTACCGGCTCAGACAAGCCCGGAAGAAATCCGGGAACTGCATCCGGATGGGATTATGCTCTCAAATGGACCTGGCAATCCGGCTGAAAATACGCAGATTATTGAAAATTTGAAAGAAATTGCGAAATTGCAGATCCCGATTTTTGGTATCTGTCTAGGACATCAGTTAATGGCATTGGCGCATGGTGCAAAAACAGAGAAATTAAAATACGGTCACCGTGGTGCAAATCAGCCTGTGATTGATCTGGCAAGTGGCAGGACTTACGTCACCAGCCAGAATCACGGCTATGCTGTGGTCGGGGATAGTTTAGATCCTGCAATCGCTGAAGTTTCCCATATTAATGCCAATGACAGGACATGTGAGGGTGTGCGTTACAAGAAAATCAATGCGTTTACAGTACAGTTCCATCCGGAAGCACACGGCGGTCCATTGGATACGGCATATTTATTTGATGAATTTATTTCCAGGATGCAGGAAAATTTCCGGAAGGAGGCTGAGTAATTATGGCTTTGAGAAATGATATTAAAAAAGTGCTTGTAATCGGTTCTGGACCTATTATTATCGGACAAGCCGCAGAATTTGACTATGCTGGCGCACAGGCATGTCGTGCATTGAAGCAGGAGGGACTGGAAGTTGTTTTAATCAATTCCAATCCTGCAACGATCATGACGGATAAAGCCATGGCGGATAAGATCTATATCGAACCTCTGACACTGGATGTTGTCAAGCGTGTGATTGAGATCGAAAAGCCCGATAGTGTCCTTTCTACACTCGGCGGACAGACAGGACTCACGCTTTCCATGCAGCTTGCAGAAGAGGGATTTCTGGATTCTCATCATGTGAAATTACTGGGTGCAGATCCGGAAACGATCCACAAAGCCGAAGACCGTCAGGCATTCAAAGACACGATGGAAAAGATCGGCGAACCGTGTATTCCCTCAAAAGTCGTGGAGACAGTGGAAGATGCTGTGAATTTCGCAAAGGAAATTGATTACCCAGTGATCGTCCGTCCGGCGTTTACGCTCGGCGGAACGGGCGGCGGTATTGCCTATGATGAAGCACAATTAAGGGATATTTCTACAAATGGCTTGCGTTTGTCACCGATTACACAGGTCTTAATCGAAAAATGTATCAGTGGCTGGAAAGAAATTGAATTTGAAGTGATCCGGGATCGCAAGGGCAATGTCATCACAGTATGTTCCATGGAAAATTTTGATCCTGTCGGTGTGCATACCGGAGATAGTATCGTTATCGCTCCGGCTGTGACGCTTTCCGATAGGGAATATCAAATGCTCCGGACGGCATCCCTGAATATTATTTCAGAACTGAAAGTAGAGGGCGGTTGTAACTGTCAGTTTGCACTGCATCCGGAGAGTATGGAATATGCCGTGATTGAAGTCAATCCCAGAGTGTCAAGATCTTCTGCGTTGGCATCCAAAGCAACGGGTTATCCAATTGCCAAAGTTGCCACAAAAATTGCAGTCGGCTACACGCTGGATGAAATTATGAACCAGGTCACCGGAAAGACTTATGCTTGCTTTGAGCCGGCTCTGGATTATGTCGTAATTAAATTCCCGAAATGGGCATTTGATAAATTCGTCTATGCCAAAAGAACACTCGGTACGCAGATGAAAGCGACAGGCGAAGTCATGGCAATCGGTACGAGTTTTGAACAGGCGATTATGAAAGCTGTCCGGTCAACAGAACTCGGTGTAGATTCTATGAATATGAAAAAATATCAGGAAATGCCAATTGAGAATATTTTGGAGCTGTTACAGGGCAGTGTTGAGGATGAACGGTCATTCCAAGTATTTGCAGCTCTAAAAAAGGGTGTTTCTGTGGAAAAAATCCATGAAATCACAATGATTGATGAGTGGTTTCTGGAGAAATTGAAAAATCTTGTGGAACTGGAAGATTGGCTTGCTGATGGTGAACTGACAGAAGAAAAATATCTGCTTGCCAAACAATATGGCTATCTGGATCGTACGATCGAGAGATTTTCTGGTCAGAAATGCCCCATGCATAAAAATGCCGTCTATAAGATGGTAGATACGTGTGCTGGAGAATTTAAAGCCGAAACACCATATTTTTACTCGACTTATGATGATGAGAACGAAGCAGAGCAGTTCATTGCAAGAACGGATACAGGTAAGAAGAAAGTGATCGTGTTCGGTTCAGGACCAATCCGGATCGGGCAGGGAATTGAATTTGATTATTGTTCTGTGCATTGTGTGTGGACACTGAAAGAATTAGGTTATGAAGCTGTGATCTGCAATAACAATCCGGAAACAGTTTCTACGGATTTTGATACAGGTGACAGATTGTATTTCGATCCTCTTACGCCGGAGGATGTTGACAACATCATCGAAACAGAAAAACCTTACGGCGTTGTTGTCCAGTTCGGCGGACAGACGGCAATCAAATTAACCAGGCATCTGGCAGACAAAGGTGTGAAGATTCTGGGGACTTCTGCGGATAATATTGACGCTGCGGAAGACAGAGAGCGTTTTGATGAATTATTAGAAAAATGCGGTATTCCCCGTCCGGAGGGTTTCACTGTCATGACGACCAAAGAAGCTGTCAAAGTTGCAGAGAAACTTGGCTATCCGGTTCTGTTAAGACCGTCTTATGTATTAGGCGGTCAGAATATGATCATTGCACATTCGGAACAGGATGTTGTGGAGTATATGGGTATTATCACATCCCACATGATTGAAAATCCGGTTCTGATTGATAAATACATGATGGGAACAGAAGTGGAAGTAGATGCGATCTGTGACGGCAAGGATTTCCTGATTCCTGGTATCATGGAGCATATCGAGCGTGCGGGTGTGCATTCTGGCGACTCAATTTCGATTTATCCGGCACAGAATTTGTCCAAAAAAATCCGTGAGACGATTATTGAATACACCAGACGGCTTGCACTCGCCCTGGAAGTTATTGGTCTGGTAAATATTCAGTATGTTGTCTATCGGGATGAAGTCTATGTGATTGAAGTCAACCCCAGATCTTCCCGGACAGTGCCTTATATCAGTAAGGTGACTGGAATCCCGATGGTGGATATTGCAACGAAAATCATGTTTGGTGCAACGCTGAAAGACTTAGGCTATGAAACCGGACTGCACCCAGAGGGGGACTACGTTGCTGTAAAAGTTCCTGTATTCAGTTTTGAGAAATTGCAGGATGTGGATACCATGCTTGGACCAGAGATGAAATCAACCGGCGAATGCCTGGGAATCGGAAGAAATTTCGAGGATGCACTCTTGAAAGGCTTGGTTGCTGCCGGGTATGATCTCAAACGGGAAGGCGGTCTTCTGATTTCCGTCCGGAACAGCGAAAAGAAAGAAATGATCCGGATTGCAGACAAATTCTCCCGAATGGGCTTTGATTTATATGCGACAAGCGGAACAGCAAGTTATCTGAATCGCAACATGATTGCGACGAATACCGTCCGGAAAATTTCCGAGGGCAGTCCGAATACGTTGGATCTGCTGGAAAGTGGTAAGATTCATTATATGATTTCAACGTCCGCAAAAGGCAGAATGCCGGCAAGGGATAGCGTCCGGATGCGTCGGAAATCCGTGGAACGTTCGATTTGTTCCCTCACAGCAGTGGATACAGCAATGCACTCGCCAATGTATTATTGTCCGAAAGAACGATTGACGACGTGGAATTGATTGATATTACAAAAATCTAAAAATGAAAAAAAGCCTCTGTTCTGAATTTCAGGGATCAGGGGCTTTTCTTATAAAGATTGTAAAAGAGGTGAATTTGTTGCTATTGCCAGAGACAGCAAATATACCAGAATGTGTGATTTTTCCGTCGGATTATTTCAATCCCCGACAGGTTGATCCGGATTTGCAGGCAGAATATAACGCTGCATCTAGCATGTATCGCTGTATTTTATTTGATTATGAAAAATGGTTCTATGGAAATCGGCTTGCGCTCAGTGAACATCCGGTGCAGGATGTTCCGGCGATTTACCGGGGGTGGATGATGAAACCAGAACAGTATGCATTGTTTTATCAGGCACTCCGGGAGCAGTATATTTGTCTGATGACTTCACCGGAGACATACCAGAAATTCCATTTGTTTCCGCTGATTTATCCGGAAATCCAGAAAGATACTGCCCGGATTCTGGTCTATCCGGATGGGATTGCGGTAAATCTTGCACAGGTCAAAGAGAATTTTTCAAAATTCCTGGTCAAGGATTATGTCAAGTCCGCAAAAGGCTCTGGATTCCCGGATTTTTTTGATGCTTCTGTGACACAGGAAGAATTTGACCGGGCAATGACAGTATTTTACCAGGATCGTGCGGACTTGTATACAGGCGGTATCTGCGTGAAAGAATTTCTGGAGCTGAAACGTTATGATAATTTCAAAAACGAATACCGGATTTTTGTTGTGAATCACAGAATTGCCGGGATTTACAAAAATTCCCATCAGCCGGAACAGGCACAGGCATTCCCCGTGGAATTGCTCCGGGATTACCAGGCACTAGACAGTCCATTCTATACACTGGATTATGCCGAATTGACAGATGGCACATGGAAGATCATTGAAACCGGGGACGGGCAGGTTTCCGGCTTGCCGGAACGAATTTGTCCGGTGGATTTTTTTCAGTCGCTTGGACAATGTTTCCGGGAGCAAGTTTTTAGCAATTTTTAAAATTTTGTATATTTTAAATAAGATTTTTTATTTTTGTGATATTGTAATATGCGTGTTGACAAAATCCAGAATCTATGGTATAATAGATTATAATTATCATGGTAAAAAACAGGAGGCTTTTCAATCATCATGAAATATTTACAGGGGAAATTTCCCATTCTCAAAAAACAGGCACTTGCCAAGGAAGTCTATAGTTTCTGGATCTCGTGTCCGGAGATCGCAAAAATTGCACAGCCTGGGCAGTTCGTGCATATCCTGCCGCCTGGACTTGGACTCCGCAGACCTATCTCTATCGCCGGAATCGATCCGGAAAACGGTATACTCCGAATTGTATTTGTAATTAAGCATGAGGGGACAAGAAAGCTTGCCGAACTCCGGCAGGGGGATTATCTGGATATGATTGCACCATTGGGGCATGGCTTTACGCTGTTGCCGGAAGCATCGCATGTTGTGCTTGTCGGCGGCGGAATCGGTGTGCCGCCTATGCTGCCCCTTGCGGCATATTATGGCGAAAGAGCAACAGCAGTCAGCGGTTTCCGGAGTTTTCAGCAGGTCATTTTGCAGGAAGATTTAGAGAAATCCGGTGCAAGTACAATCTGCTGTACAGAAGACGGTTCAGCCGGCGCAATTCAGGGATTCGTCACAACGCCATTGGAACAGCTCCTCACAGAGGGCGTGGATGCCGTCTTTGCCTGCGGTTCTCAGCCGATGCTCAAAGCAGTTGCGGATCTGTGTATCAAAAATCATACTTACTGTGAGATTTCCATGGAGGAACGCATGGCATGTGGTATTGGTGCATGTCTGGGATGTGCCTGCAAAACGAAAAATCCGGATACAGAAGAAATCCAATTCCTGCATGTCTGCAAGAATGGTCCTGTATTCAAAGCGGAGGAGGTTATTTGGTAATGGCTGATTTATCTGTGAATCTCTGCGGAATTGATTTTAAAAATCCGATCATTCCAGCATCCGGTGTATTCGGATATGGCAGAGAATACGAAGAATTTTATGATCTTTCAGAACTGGGCGGGATTGCCACGAAAGGCACGACTGCACAGAAGCGGACGGGGAATCTTTCTCCAAGAATTGCGGAAACACCGTCCGGGATGCTCAATTCTGTTGGCTTGCAGAATCCCGGCATTGATCATTTTATTGCACAGGAACTGCCGTATTTATTGACGAAAGATACTGTCATTCTGGCGAATATCGCAGGATCTACACCGGAGGAATGTGCAGAAGTCGCTGAAAAGCTGGATTCTACACAGGTACATATGATTGAATTGAATATCTCCTGTCCGAATGTGAAACAGGGCGGTGCGGCATTCGGGACATCCTGTGCAATGGCGGAACAAGTCGTTTCCGCCGTTCGGAAAGCCACAAGCAAGCCATTAGTTGTAAAATTATCCCCGAATGTGACCAGTATTACAGAAATCGCAAAAGCCGTAGAATCCGCCGGAGCAGATGCCGTTTCCCTGATTAATACACTTCTGGGAATGCGGATTGATATTCACTCCAGAAGACCAGTTTTGCGTAATAATGTAGGCGGTTTGTCCGGTGCGGCAATTTTTCCGGTAGCTGTCCGGATGGTCTGGCAGACAGCGAACGCTGTAAAAATTCCTGTAATCGGCATGGGCGGAGTCAATTCCGGAGAGGATGCAATTGAACTCATGATGGCAGGTGCATCCGCTGTACAGGTCGGAATGGCAGTCTTTACAGATCCGTATGCACCGGTTCGGATTGTTCGGGAAATCAATGATTTTCTGGATGAGAAACAGATTCCGGCTGTGCGTGATATCATCGGCACAGTCCAGCCCTGGTGATCCGATATGAAAATTCTTGCTGTGGATTTCGGAGATTCCCGAACAGGAATTGCTGTTTGTGATAAATCCGAATTGTTAGCCTCTCCGGTCTGTGTGATCCAGGAAAAGAATTTTATGCGTTGTGCGGAGAAAGTCGCACAACAGGCGCAGGAATTAAAAGCAGAATTGCTTGTGATCGGTTATCCCAAAAATATGAATAACACAATTGGGGAAAGAGCTGAAAAATGCCAGAAATTCGCTGAAATTCTGCATGATCTCACAGGACTGGAAACCGTTCTGTGGGATGAACGCTGTACGACGGTTTCCGCCCATCAGTATTTGAATCAGACGAATACAAGAGGAAAAAAACGCAAAGCTGTTGTGGATGCTGTTGCCGCTGTGATTATTTTAGAGAGTTATTTAGGGTATCGCAAAAATAGAACAAGCAGGGCTTAAGCCCTGCTTGAAAAATATTTTGGAAATCATAAATTCATCATAGAAGTAATATCATCAAAGACATCCCCGACAGCACGTATTGCCTTTCCGGTATGTCGTTTCAGGCTGTGTTTCTTGCGATCAGAAGTCCTGGCAAGCATGAAATAGGATGAGACGAGCATTGCGCCCAGGGATGCCCCTGTGATCAGAAAATTTTTATTCATGAAATATTCCTCCTTTCGGAATTGTTCTGAATTAGTATTTCCGGCTGGCGAGCAATTTTTCATGTGAATTTATGCTAATTTTAAAAAAATAGAAATCAGAAAGAAGTGATTCTTTGTCAAAACTGCATATTGTGTTGGCAGAGCCACAGATTCCACAGAATACCGGCAATATCTCAAGAACATGTGCGGTTACCGGAGCTGTCCTGCATTTAATCAAGCCATATGGATTTGAAATTACAGACAAGAATTTAAAACGTGCGGGGCTGGATTACTGGGATAAATTAGAGATTCTAGAATATGAAAGTCTACAAGATTTCATGACACAGCATGAGAATCATGAAATCTATTTTTTTACGACGAAAAGCCGGATCTGTCACAGTGATGTGGATTACCGAAAATTCCTGGATTCCGGGCAGGATATATATATCATGTTCGGAAG
>CAMWOX010000039.1 GCA_947175975.1 uncultured Ruminococcus sp. | reverse complement strand
TCTCAATGGTCTGTTACAGGCCGTCAGCAAGAAATTAGGCGTTCCGGCAGATCAGCTTGAACGAGAACTCAAAGCCGGAAAGTTTGACAATGCAATCAAGAACATGAGTGCTGCGGATGCGGCAAAATTTCAGCAGGCAGTCAAAAATCCGCAGATGATTGAAAAGCTTATGAGTACACCACAGGCAAAGGCACTCTATCAGAAACTGACAGGCGGTCAGTAATGGAAAATCTGCTCGGCAAAATGCAGGAATTACTTTCCGATCCGGAAACCATGCAGCAGGTTTCAGAACTTGCAGAGATGCTGAAAGCAGATAGTAGTCAGAATCCTGAGAATCCCCAAAATTCTCAGGATATGCCTGATCACAACAACTCTAACTTTTTAAATCCGGATCTGCTTATAAAAGCCGGAGAGCTTCTAAACCAGAATAGCGAACCAGATAAGAATACAGCACTCCTGCTTGCTCTGCGTCCACATCTCCGGGAACAACGCCAGCATAAGATTGACAATGCCGTGAAACTGCTTCGGCTATGGAACATATTCAAAAATTTACAGCAGACCGGCATATTACAGAATTTTCTATCATAATCTGGAATGAGAAACAGAATCCAGAAATCAAAATTCCAGGAGATGACAGCTATGGCACGTTATCCACAACAGAGCTTTGACGCAATGCGGCAGGATGCAATCCGGCGATCAAGGGAAATGCAGAGACGTGCCGTACCGCAAATGCCGCCAGAACCCATGCAACCTCCGATACAGGCACAAAATCGTCCGGCAGGATCAGGCATACAGCTCCCTCTGCCAAACGATCTCCAAAAAATTCTGACAGACTGGGATGGTGAAAAACTTGCCCTGCTCGCCCTGCTTTATCTGCTCTACAAAGAGGGTGCAGAAATGGAATTATTAATTGCTCTGGCTTATATCATGCTATAGAATCAAGAAAGCAGGAACAACTATGCTCGATTTTCTCAGAAATTATCTCTACTGGATACTTTGGTGCGGCGGCATTCTGAGCCTGATAATCTTTTATCTGTGTCACAAGAAACGCATCCGGACATTTCTGCTTGGAAGCTGTACAGGATTGTGTGTGTTATTTCTGCTGCATTTCTATGGTGACAGAATTGGCTTTTCTCCGACGCTGAATCTCACGAATCTGTTGACCTGCGGCATTTTTGGAATACCAGGAGCAGGATTGCTGCTTCTGTCACAGGCATTTTTGTCATAACAAAAACTGCCCCAGTGCCATAGGCACTGAGAGCAGTTTCAATTTTTGAATTTCAGAAATCTTACTTGATTTCGATTGTTGCGCCAACTTCTTCGAACTTAGCCTTGAGTTCTTCAGCTTCTGCCTTAGAAACGCCCTCTTTGATTGTCTTCGGTGCGCTTTCTACAACTTCCTTAGCCTCTTTCAGACCGAGACCGAGAATGTCCTTAGCAGCCTTGATAACACCCATCTTCTTGTCGCCAAAGGATGTCAGAACTACATCAAATTCTGTCTTTTCTTCAACAGCTGCTGCAGGACCTGTCGGAGCAGCTGCAATAGCTGCTGTTACGTGAAATTCGTCCTGGATTGCTTCAACGAGTTCTGCGAGTTCCAGAACAGTGAGAGCCTTGATATCTTCAATAAACTTCTGTGTTTTCTCAGATGCCATGATTAAAATCTCCTTTTTAAAAATTAATTAAAATTTAAAATAAATATGACTTGTAAATTTTTATGCCGCAAGCCCGGCATGGAACAATAATTCCGAAAACTTATGCAGCTTCCTGTTCGCTGTCCTTGTCTGCAACAGCTTTGAGTAAAGCAGCGAGTTTCTGAATCGGACCTTGCAGAGAGCCAACCAGCTGAGCAAGCAGAACATCCTTGGACGGAATCTTGGACAGAGCCAGAATCTTAGTCTCATCGAAGTATTCACCCTCAACAGAACCAGCTTTAAGCTTAAATGTTTCGGACTTCTCAGCAAATTCACCCAGAATGCGGGCAGCAGCTGTCTGATCGTTTGCAGAAACAGCAATTGCAGTTGTGCCGTTGAGAACATCATCAAAATCAGTTACACCATTTTCATTGAACGCACGTTTGAGCATGGTGTTCTTCTCAACGAAATACTTGACATCTGCCTCACGAAGCTCTTTTCTGAGCTGTGTATCCTGCTCTACTGTAATGCCCTTGTAATCTACGAGAACAACAGCGACACTGTTTTTGAGCAGTTCAGAGAGTTCAGCCACTCTGGCTTGCTTGGATGCAAGAATTTTTTCACTTGGCATAAATTTCACCTCCGGCAATCATAATAAAACATCGTATTATCTCAGAACATATGGAGAAACAAAAGCCCCCCTGTAAAGCAGAGGAGCAGAAAAGTCTGATGATTTTAATAAAAATCTGACTGCACTCCTCGGTCGGATTTACGATAATAGCAATATCACCGACTGTCTTTAGAATACGACTTTGTTATTATAGCATATCTTCAAAGATTTGTCAAGCACTTTTTTGAAAAAATTTCAGATTTTTTTATCTCTCAGATCTACCACAGCCGGTGTATTTCTCCGGTTCTGTAAGTTCTGTTCTTTTTTTTGCCTGCCATCCTGAATCAGATCATAGACAGCATTTCTGTTATTTGCTTCAAGTGCTGTCCGGTAATTCTGCAAATTCTGCATAAGAATATCCAGTTCCTGAAGCAGGCTCGTTCTGTTTTCCATAAACAGATCCGTCCACATATCCGCATTCATCGTTGCAACTCTTGTCATATCATGAAAACTGCCGCCGGAAAAGCCGCTTTCCAGTTCTAAAACCGGACTCTGTACATAAGCACTGGAAACAACATGGGCAAGCTGTGAAGTATACGCAATCATTCTGTCATGTGTTTCCGGTGTGGTAATCACAAATCTCCGGAAACCGATTTGATGCGCAAAGTTCTGTACTTCTGCAATCACATGTTTCGGCGTAGTTTTCACAGGTGTCATAATAAAATTCGCTCCCTGGAACAATCCCTCGTCCGAAACATCATAACCGGCACGTTCCTTGCCTGCCATGGGATGTGTACTGAGATAGAAAATATTTCTCTCCGCACAGATCCTTGTCATTTCTTTCGGAAGATCATTCTTAACACCTGACACATCAATGATAATTGCCCCCTCTGAAATCCGGTCTATCCTGTCAAGCACCCAGTCATGAATCAGATTCGGATACAGACAGTTTATAATCAGGTGAAATCCATGATAATCCGGATTTTCTTCTGTGATCATCCCATCAATTGCATGTTCATCAAAGGCTTTCTGCAAAGTATTCTGACTTCTGTTCCATCCATAGACGCTATGATCCGTATAGGCATGAATGGCTTTGCAGATTGATCCACCGATCAATCCGAGTCCGGCAACTAAAATTTTCATACAACAACCCCCTGTTTTGACATGTTCGCTGTCTTTTTGATTCTCCGGGTAACAATTGCTTTTTTCTTGACCCGTGGTTTGATTTTCGGCATACTGACAGTCTGGAATACTGCTGTCTGCTGAAAACTTAAATCCGGCGGAGCTGTCTCCGTACTGCAAGAAGAATCCCTTGGTGTCATAATGATTTCCGTCACGGGCGGTGTTGACCCCGCATCCGGAATACTTTCTTGCAGTTTCCCAGCTATTTCCAGAAGGCTGGTATCTTCTGATAATTTTCCGGGAATCTCTGGCATATCTGATAATACAGGCTTTCGGATCGTTTCTGTATGTTCAAATACCCGCAACTGATCTGAAGAATTTTCCGAAATATTTTCAGAGAATGCAGCCAATTGCTCTTCCCATGTCGGAATTTCCTCTTCTGGTTCAGGAGTCTGTGCAGCAAGTGCTTCCTGCTGCTTCATCCGTTCCCGGATTTCCAATGCTCTTTTGCGAACCTGTTCTTTCCGGATCTGTTCCGGGGTTTTCGGCGGCACAGCCGCAAGTGTTTTCTCTAACTGTTCCTGCCGGATGCGATCTGCGACACTGGTATCTCTGGGAATATCCGGCGGCAGTTCGCCGATTTCAATATGAAACTGTTTTTTTGGTTTCTTATTTTTGGTCTTATTCTTTGTACCTGTGTTTTTCTGACTTGTATTCTGCATTGGTTTTCTTGGCTTACGCTCCGGATCAGGCTTCGGCATAGCATCCCGCAATAATCTATCATGCATTCTGACAGCAGGATTCTGTGATGGTTCTTCTGAAAAATGCTGAACCGGCACAGGTGCAGTCAAAATTTTCTTATGCCTCGGTGGCCTATTGTAAACAGGTTTGGAAACAGGAACAGGCGGTTCCTGTTCCTGATTGATTTTTTCCATAATCTGATTCACTTTCTGCCTGGATGCTTCACTTGCCTGGGATTCTTCCGGTGGCAGTTCTGCATCACCTGCCAGATTCTGCAATAAAAACTTTAATTCTGGATGTAATCTCTTTGTTTTCATCGCATTCAGCTCCGAATCTGTCCGTTTCCTGTAATCCGGTACTGCGTTGTCGTCAAAGCAAGCAACCCCATAGGCCCTCTTGCATGAAGTTTCTGCGTGGAAATGCCGATTTCTGCACCAAAACCAAATTCTTCACCATCTGTGAATCTCGTGGATGCATTAACATAAACTGCGGCAGAATCGACAGAATTTAAAAAATACTCGGCATTTCCCATATTCTGTGTCACAATACTTTCAGAATGATGTGTGCTGTATTGCAGAATATGTGCCACAGCTTCCTGTGTATCTTTCACAACCCGGACTGCAATTTCATAATTAGAATATTCTCTGAAATAATCTTCTTCTGTTGCCGGAATGATCTTTTCGCCGAGAATTTCTTTTGTTTTTTCACATCCATGAATGATTACTTCATGAGATGCAAACGCATTCTGAATTGCCGGAAGAAATTTTTCTGCAATTTTTTCATGTACAAGCAGTGTCTCAATGGCATTGCAAACAGATGGTCTCTGCGTTTTTGCATTATCAGCGATGGCAACCGCCATTTCCAGATCTGCACTTTCATCAATATACACATGACAGTTTCCTGCACCTGTCTCAATCACCGGAACGGTTGCCTGCTTGACAACAGCCTGGATCAGACCTGCACCGCCACGAGGAATCAATACATCCAGATAACCGTTCAGACGCATCATATCAGCGGCAGTTTCCCGATCTGTCTTTGTCACCAACTGGACACAGTCTGCCGGAAGTCCGGTATTAACAAGAGCCTGCCGCATAATCTCCACCAGACAGGTATTAGAATAAATTGCTTCTTTGCCCCCCCGAAGAATCACAGCATTTCCGGCTTTCAGGCAAAGCACAGCGGCATCCACTGTGACATTCGGACGGGATTCAAAAATAATGCCAATGACACCCATCGGCACACGCACCTGCCGGATTCTCAGACCATTTGGACGTACCCAGCCACGGACTTCTTCCCCAATCACATCTTCCATTGCTGCGACTTTGAGAACAGCATTCGCAATATTCTCAATCCGTTTCTGATCTAATTTCAATCTGTCCTGCATTGCCGCTGTCATTTGATTCTTCACAGCTTGTTCCAAATCTTTTTGATTGGCGGCAATAATTTCTTCTGTCCGGGAACGCAATGCATCTGAGATTGCCTGTAACGCCTGATTTTTCAAAAGTGTTCCAGCTTTTGCAATCACATGACTTGCTTGTTTGGCGTTCTGTCCAAGTTCCTCCATATAATTCATATCAGAATTTCTCCTCTCATAATTTTATTACGATTTGACTGCCGGGAAGTAAGTCCCGATCTGTTCACCATCGAATAATCTATATAAATCTTCTGGATTTCTGCCGTTCATGATAATCATATCCACCCCTGCGGCGGTTGCAATCTTTGCGGCATTAATCTTAGTTGCCATACCACCTGAACCGAGACTGCTTCCAGCTCCTCCGGCAATTGTTTCAATATAGCCATCAATCTGATTCACAACAGAAATAATTTCTGCATTCTGATTCTTATGAGGATCTTCAGAATACAGACCATCAATATCCGATAGAATAATTAACACTTCCGCACCAACAATAGAGGCAACAATGGCAGACAGAGAGTCATTTTCACCGATTTCAAGCTCCAGTTCATCGATCGCTACTGTATCATTCTCATTCACAATCGGTACAACACCCATTGCCGTCAAAGCATCAATGGCATTCCGGACATTGTCCACCCTGTCCGGCGTACTGATGATTGTCTTTGTTAATAAAATCTGTGCGACTGTTACACTATATTTAGAAAACATTTCGTCATAAATATGCATCAGTTCACATTGTCCCACAGCAGCAGCAGCTTGTCTGCCAGGTGTATCTTTCGGACGTTCTTTTAAATTCAGCTTTCCAACACCAAGACCCACCGAACCGGAAGAAACTAAAATAATTTCATGTCCGGAATTTTGCAGATCTGCAAGTACTCTTGTCAGATTTGTCATACGGCGGATATTTAATTTTCCGGTCTTATGTGTCAGAGTAGAAGTCCCTAGTTTAATTACAATCCTTTTTTTATCTTTCAAATCTATCATGAATCATTCATATCCCTTCTCAATTTACCTGATTCACAGGAGAACCATTCAGCCAGCATTCCAGATTATGAACGACAATCCGGATCAGTCTTTCTCTTGTTTCCATGGCAGACCATGCAATATGCGGCGTGATCAGGCAATTTTTTGCAGATTTCAATGGTGTATCCGGAGACATTGGCTCTTGTACCAATACATCAAGACCAGCTCCGGCAAGTCTGCCCTGGTTCAGTGCATCTGCCAGATCCTGTTCACAAACAAGCCCACCCCTTGCCGTATTGATCAGGTAGGCAGTCGGTTTCATCAATGCAAGTGTTTCTTCTGAAATCAGATTTTTTGTTTGCTCTGTCAAAGGACAGTGAATACTCAATACATCTGCTCTCCGGAAAGCTTCTTCTTTGGAAACAAATTCATATCTAATAGAATCCGGATCATGTGCCGGAACAGTCCTGGTATGTACAATGACTTTCATGCCGAATGCAGCGGCAATCTTCGCAACACACCTGCCAATACTACCGAATCCGATCACAGAGAATGTTTTTCCATACAATTCATGCACTGGATAGGGAAAATAAGAAAATACAGGACTCTTTTCCCAACCGCCATTTCTGACATCTTCATGATACTTCGGCATATTTCCTGCAAGATCAAGCAATAACGCAAATGTATGCTGTGCAACACCATAAGTAGAGTATGCTCCGGCATTGCAGACAGCAATATTCCTTTCCGTTGCAGCCTGCAAGTCAATATTATTATAACCTGTCGCAAACAAGCCGATATATTGCAGATTTCTGCAATTTTCTATTACTTCTCTTGTGATTGGCGTTTTATTGCATAATACAATCTCAGCATCGTCGATCTTAGCAATGACTTCTTCTGGTTTCGTTGTACCATTGCAGACTACCTCACCGAATCTGGAAAATTCCTGTTCAATTTGTTTCTGCATATCCGGAAGAGCCAGTGTATCACCATCAGGAATCACTATTTTCATAAATCACCCTCCTGAGAATCCTGTTTTTTCTGTTCCAAATCATCCTGATCCGGATTTTCAGAAATTTTTACAGGCTGTTTGTCTTTATCAATTGTGACAGACAGAATTGCAGATGCAATAAATGCAATAAACTCAAACACACCGACACCGTAAAACAGAGACATATTACTCTGGTCAAGATACGGTAGAAGTGTACAGGGAAATGCAATTGCTAATAATAAATAATGTGACTTTCTATATCTCACAAACTGGATGCCGAAGACAAGAAAGGCAAGCAATGCCAGAAACATATGAAACTTCATTTCGATTGGAAACAATGAATTTACAACTCCTGCACTTTCCATGATTAGTACCTCCTGATCTTTATTTTTCAACAATGCTATTATAGCACAAATATGTTACAATTGCAATAGCCTGATTGGGATTTATAGAATTTTATTTTCAGCAGCATCATCCTGCGAACTGACTTTGATATAATTCTGCATAATAACCATTCTGTGAAATCAGCATATCATGACTACCCTGCTCGGTGATATTACCGTCCTGCATAACCAGAATCCAGTCTGCATTCTGAATTGTGGATAGTCTGTGTGCAATGATAAAGCTTGTCCTGCCCTGCATGAGTTTTTCAAAAGCTCTCTGAATTTTGTGTTCTGTACGCAAGTCAATACTGCTGGTTGCCTCATCAAGAATCAGCATCGGCGGATCTTTCAGCATGATTCTGGCAATACATAATAACTGCTTCTGCCCCTGGGACAATCCGGAATTATCAGAAATGATCGTATCATAACCATACGGCAATCGCTTAATAAAACTATGCGCATGGACGGATTTTGCCGCCTGTTCGATTTCTTCCCTGGTGGCATCCGGCTTGCCATAAGAAATATTCTCTGCAACCGTTCCCGTGAAGATCCATGTCTCCTGTAATACCATTCCGAACTGCTGACGCAGGCTATCCCTGGTGTAATGCTTTGTAGAAACATGATCCAGCAAAATTTCTCCATCCTGGATCTCATAGAATCTCAATAATAAATTAATAATCGTTGATTTTCCGCAGCCTGTTTTTCCAACAATAGCAATTTTCTGCCCGGCATAGGCGTACATGCTGAAATCCCGGATCAGAGGCTTATCCGGTGTGTAAGAAAATCTGATATTTCTGATTTCCAGTTCACCTTTGCAGGATTCTAACACTTCATGGTCAGAATCATCCGGTTCAGAATCAGCATCCAGGATCTCAAATACCCTCTGCGCACAGGAAACCGCATTCTGCAATTCTGCAATCACACCGGAAATTTCATTGAAAGGCTTTGTATACTGATTGGCAAATGCCAGGAAACTCGTTAATTTTCCGACACTCATCACACCAATCCAGGGAAAAGCACCGACTGCACCTAATGCACCAACTGTCCCGACTGCTGCATAAATCAGATTATTCACAAATCTGGTTGCCGGATTGCTGACAGATGCAAAGAATGTTGCTTTTAAGCCTGCCTGACTCAAATCCTGATTCATGATAGAAAATTTCTGTTCTGCCCTTTTTTCATATGCAAATGCCTTGACAATTTTCTGATTGCCGATCAATTCTTCTGTTAAAGCTCCCATATCACCACGCAAAGCAGATTGTTTCTGGAATGCACCATGCGATAACCTAGCAATCTGACTGGCAACTATCAGTGACAATGGTGTCATGAGGACAACTAGAACCGTGATTTTCACATTCACAGTCAGCATCAGCATCAGTGTCCCCAGGATGGTAACAATACCTGTGAATAACTGGGCAAATCCCTGCAATAAACCATCAGAGAGAATTTCAATATCTGGAATTACTCTGGCAATCAGATCCCCTCTCGGATTGCCGTCAATATACGAAATCGACATTTCTTCCAGTTTTGCTGTCAGTTCTGATCGCAGATCTTTCACAGTTCCGAAAGCAAGCCTGTTAATAAACAATGCTTCCAGCCATTGAAACAAGGCACTGCATACTACAACTCCTGCTAGAAGTATCGCCGTTTTTCCCAATCCTGCAAAATTCACATTCTGTTCTGCCACAGCATAATCCACTGCTGAACCGATCAGGACAGGCACAATCAGAGACAGTGAAACACCAGCAAGCGTACTTAGAATCGTCAAAATCAAATATTCCTGATATGGCTTGCAGTATTTCAGAATCCTAATAATCACTTCTTTCATAGAACTTTCTTCCCTCCTTACTGCATCTGGGATGCATAAATTTCCTGATACACTTCACAGGATTCTAATAATTCTTCATGTGTTCCCATTCCAACGCAGTGACCATCTTCCAGTACCAAAATCAGATCTGCATGTGCCAGTGAAGTTGCCCTCTGTGAGATGATAACTTTTGTCATATCCGGACATTCTTCCCGGAGGGCTGTCCGCAATCTTGCATCTGTTGCATAATCCAATGCACTCATACTGTCATCCAGAATTAAAATTTCCGGATTGCCTGCCAATGCCCTTGCGATTGTCAGCCTTTGCTTCTGTCCGCCGGATAGATTCCGTCCGCCCTGTACAAGATGTGTTTCAACACCGTTTTTGAGAGTATTCACAAATTCAGAAGCCTGTGCAACGTCCAATGCTTTCTGCATCTGTGCTTCTGTGAGATGTTCCTCTGCCCATTGCAGATTTTCCCGGATCGTACCTGTGAATAAGACAGCTTTCTGCGGTACAAGTCCGATTGCATGATGCAGGGAATCCAGCTTATAATTTTTAATATCCTGATTAAAAATTCTGACTTCCCCCTCCACAGCATCATAATTTCTGGAAATCAATGCCGCAAGGGTTGATTTGCCTGAACCTGTACCGCCGATAATGCCGAGTGTTTGTCCTTTCCGGAGCTTAAAATCAATGTCCGTCAACGCACAAGCACCAGCATTCTCATACTGAAAGCTCACATGCTGAAATTCAATTGCAAGCTCTTCCGGATTCTCTCTGTTAGAGTTCACACTCTCAGATCCATCCTGCATTGTTGACTGTGTTTCCAATACTTCCGCCACACGCAGAGAGGATGCCTGTGCTTTTGTCAGCACAACGACCAGATTCGCAAGTGCAATCATAGCTAATAAGATCTGTGTCATATAATTCGTAAATGCTGTCAGATCTCCCTGTGACAGTTTCCCGGTATTTACATGCACACCGCCGAACCATAGGACAGCAACAATGCCCAAATTAATGAC
>CAMWOX010000038.1 GCA_947175975.1 uncultured Ruminococcus sp. | reverse complement strand
GCTCAGCACATGGATTACAGTTTTACAGAAAATCTTAAGATCCGTCCAGAGAGATCGTTCCTGGATATATTTCCTGTCAAGTGCAATCTGTTCTTCTTCCGGAAGTTCATTCTTGCCGCCAATCTGCCAATAGCACGACAAACCAGGTTTCACAAGCAGCCTGTCCGGCGGAAGATTCTTCTGTTCTGACGGAATAAAAGGTCTTGGCCCAATAATAGACATATCACCTTTCAGAATATTCACCAGTTGTGGCAGTTCATCAATTGAAGTCTTACGAATAAATTTGCCAATTTTAGTAACCCTTGGATCATCTTTAATTTTAAAAGTTGCGCCTTTGCTTTCATTGCGCTTCCGCAGTGCTTCCAGCTGTTTCTCAGCGTCTTTGTACATACTTCGGAATTTATAAATCTGAAATTCCTTGCCATCCTTGCCGACTCTTTTCTGTACAAAGAACGGATTTCCAAAATCATTTACGACAACAGCAGCCATAGTGATCAGGAATACCGGTGAAAACAAGACAAGTCCAACAGTAGCACCTGCAATATCCACAATCCTCTTAATCCTGTCATAGCCAGGCTTGTCCTTGAAAATGACAGGATGTTCCAACATTTCACGTTCTGCACGCAGACGTTCATTTGTATGTACCTGGATCGTTGTTGAGCCAGCTTCAATCAGGCTGTCAGCAGTATGTTCTTTGTATGCAAGATTTGCTGTTTTAATCAAATTCAGTTCCCCCTTTACTTTCTGATGCAGCTTTGTAGTGCAGAAAAAGCAGCATCGGGATTTAAATTTTCAGAAAATCAAGTACAAGAAAGCAAGCTTACGTCTGATTTCTGGATTTTCCCCTCAAAAAATCCGGAAAAAATTTTGCAAGTGGACATCTTCCCAGAATACAAAATTTTCTGTTTTCTGCCAATAGACAACAAATAGAAACTGCAATTTCAGTAAAAACAGAACAGAAACAGGAATTGTTTCTGTTGTTACGTCTTACCCTTATTTTGAATCGTACTAATGCAGTTTCCATTTTTGATCCTTTTTTAGAATTTATTTTTGAAAGTATGCAGCTTAATTTTTTAATATTTTCTATATTTTTACTATACAAAAAGTATAAACAGAATTTTTTATTTTCTTGCTATTCCTGGAAAAAAGCCAAAATTCCGCCTGTTTTCCATGGCTAGAATACATTCTGCAATGTATTAAAATTATCATAGCACAAAACCTGCAACTTGTCAAGAGAATTTGTGCATTCTTGACAGATTTTCTAAAACAATCTTGTGTTTTCGCAGATCTTTCATGCAAAATTATCAATCCTGTAATTGTGAACTACCCTCACCTACGCTCGTTACACTCGCTAAGAGGTGGGGGCTTCGTCAGAAGATTGGTATTTAAGTCTCCACCTGATACATCAGGCAACCCTTATTCTGACAGACGTATCCACTTCGCCACTACTGTATAGGACTGTTAAGCCCACAACGCTACTTTTTTAATCTATGATTTGATTTTCCTGATTTCATTTTTACAGAAGACTAACTGACGCTTAAGATTTTACGCATGATACGATTCAATCCTGCAACTGCTTATCTTAACTGATCAGGACATCTTTATTGTATCATAAACCATTTGATTTGTCAATATTTTTTCAGACGCAATTCATCCCCCGCCTATAGAGGCGGGAGTATTCTTGCTGAGATTTGATCATAAAATCAGAAAAAACCGAATCCATGCACCCTGCTCACATGTAACCTGTATCCGGATATGATGCATATCCATGATGCTTCTAGCAATAGCAAGTCCAAGACCATAGCCGTTTTTTCCCTTGTTGTTTCTTGCCTTGTCGCCACGGTAGAAACGTTCAAAGATCTTATGCGTTTCTTCTTGGGAGATTTCGCATCCGGTATTATAAAATTCCAGAATACGGTCATCGCCTCTCCGGAGCAGTGTAATTTTAATTATGCCGTGTTCGTCGGAATATTTCATGGCATTATCAATAAAAATTGCAACAAGCTGACGGATATGCTGTTCACTTCCATAATAAGAAACATCAGGCTGAATATCCAGTTCCAGATTTTTCTCCAGTTCAAATGCCTGGCTCTCAAATGGAAGAGCAGTTGCTTCTACGGCACGACTCAGATTAAACTCTGCAAGACTATATTCCTGGGTTGCATTATCCATCCGGGCAAGCCGGAGCAGATCTCCTACAAGCTGACTCATGCGGTCAGTCTGTTCCTGCATGTAGTCAAGCCATTTATTTTCACCGATTTCATCTTTCAGAATATCTGCATTTGCTGTTAGTACAGCAAGCGGGGTTTTCAGTTCATGCCCTGCATCAGAAACAAACTGTTTCTGTCGATCAAGAGCCGCCTGCACAGGAGTGGTAATTTTTCGAGAGAAAAAAATGAGAAATACAAATAAAATCAATAGCATTAGTATGCCAATAATTGCAGTTGTCTGGAACAAATTATTTAATAATCCTTGATCGGAACTTTTATCTGCAATCACAACCAGTGTTCCATAAGATTTCCCGATTTTGTAGTATTGCAGCCAATTATACATACCTTGCTGTTTTCCGGTATTTAAAATCGCACTAAGAATTTCTGATGCCTGTTCACTCGTATAATTTTCTGTATTACGCAGACCCAGAAAATTCCCATCGGGATCTGCCATTACTGCGAAATGATCCAGCATAATATTGACTTTCCATTTATCCGGACGAGGTTCTAGCCGGAAATCATGCTCCTGAAAATTATTTTCCGGTGGTTCAGGAATTGTTTCCGTGGCAGTTATCTGTGAAGATTCCTGCTCTGTGCTTTCTGCAAATGTCGTCATGGATTCAGTTGTTGCTGACATCTCAGTAGATTCTGTACTCGCAAGAGATTCTGTTTCTGTGATTTCCTCTTCTGGAATGATTTCTGTCATTTCCGAATCTTCTAAAAATTCCGATTCTATTATAGGATCATCCGGTATTGGTTCAGAAATCGGCTGTTCGGGTTCAGGAACATACTGTGAATCCGGAATCAATTCTGTTGCCGGAGGTTCATTATCTTCGGGGAATGCAAATTCACTCCATTCCGGCGGAAATGGTTCAGGCGGATTTTCCTGCCAATGTCCGGAATCAAAGGGAGGACTGTCATTGAAATCATCATCCGGATCTTCCGGATAATTATCCTTATCCGGAAATCTCTGATCTGGTCTGTTTCCTGGAAAGCGGTTACCATCCGTCTTTTGATGATAGTCTTCCGGAATCCAAGCCAGCGGTGCAATATTCCCTGTCAATTTTGGTTCTGATTCTGGCGGTGGAATATCTTCCAAAGGCTTTTCAAATCTTAATTCTGGTTCTTGATTCAAAGTATCATACCTGTTACTCTGTGCAATTTCTTCCAGTAAACGCATAGACTGGGACTGACTGACAGTTTTCATAATCATGTTGATCGAACCAAGCATGATGATAAATACTAAAATCAGAATTGCCATTGCTGTGGCAACAAACCGGATACGCATTTGTGTAATCACATCCGGCTCTAATAATTTCCGCATCCAGATGGGCAGTTTCTGAATAAAATCTTTTTTCAAGAATTATACCTCGCTTTCGAGGAAATACCCTATACCCCTGGCTGTCCTGATAACGACATGCGAACCGATCACAGATATTTTTTTCCGCAGGAACGAAATATACACCTCAATATTATTATATTCTATATCACTTTCGTAGCCCCAGATCTTTTCAATAAATCTTTCTTTGGAAATCAACTGTCTGGGATTGGAAATCAGAATTTCCATGATCTGATATTCTTTCAGGCTTAATTTCACAAATTGTCCCTCACAGCTTAAACTGAAAGTGCTTTTATTAAGCGAAATATCCCCATATGTGAACTCATCCGTGATCACTTCCCCTTTACGCCGGGTCAATGCCCGAACTCTTGCCAACAGCTCCCCTGTTGCAAACGGCTTTGTCAGAAAGTCATCCGCTCCGCTGTCCAGTCCTGTAATTTTATCTTCAATATCTGATTTTGCTGTCAGCAATAATACCGGTGTAGAGATCCGCTTTTTTCGGAGCGTTCTCAGCACATCCAGACCATTCATTTTCGGAAGCATAATATCCAATAGAATACAGTCATACAAATCTGTCAGTGCATAATCCAGACCATCCTCACCATCATAGACCGTATCCACAAGATATTTATTGCGTTTCAAGATTTCACTCAATGCCTCTGCAAGAGCAATCTCATCTTCGACAACCAGAATTTTCATAATTTCAACTCCAATTTCTTATCATTTTTTTGAGAGAGAGGACGCTACTATCATCATACCATAATTTTTTCAAAATAGCAAGAATTTTTCTGAAAAATCCGGGTATTCTAATCCTGAATGATTCTACCAAAAATCAGAATCAAAAAGGAGAATGTTTATGCAGGTCACACCAGAATTATATCAGGATATGCAAAAACAGGTACTTCCACGCTCCAATGTCAAAGTCAATACACTGAAGGCATTTCTGATCGGCGGCTGTATCTGTACCATCGGACAATTACTTCTGAATGGATTTTTAAATCTGGGTTTTACGCAGGAAATTGCTTCCGCCTGGACTTCCATTACACTTGTGCTGTGCAGTGCAGTTCTTACAGGATTCGGCTTATACGAACGGATGGCAAGACATGGCGGTGCAGGAACACTTGTACCTATTACAGGTTTTGCAAATGCTATTAGTTCTTCTGCGATTGAAGCCAAAACAGAGGGTTATGTACTCGGCATTGGCGCAAAAATTTTCACAATCGCAGGTCCTGTGATTCTATACGGCTGTACAGCATCTGTCATTTATGGAATCATCTATTTTATTTTCAAGTTTGTTTTTCAATCCTAAAAGCCGGATCATCCGGCTTACATAAAATATTGACAGATGTGTTTGTATGTGGTATAATATATATGCTTATGCAAAATATCAGTGAGAAGAAAGGCAATATTTTATGAAAGTGAATAAAAAATTGTTTGCATTCACAAGTCTTTTCATGATAACTAATTTACTATCAGGTTGCAATATGGAAGATACTGATGTAAAAGAAATGATTTCAGGTATTTCTATTGGCATGACAAAAGACGAAGTATTAGCAATAGCAGAAGCAATGGGAGCTGATTACGCTTATAGTGAAGATAATAGAACTTATGGCTATAAAAACACAGTTGAATATGGCTATTATCTGGACAACATCACTGTTTTTGATATTGACATTGACATGACAGCACAGTTATTTTTAGAATTTCAAGACGATGAAACACTCGTTTGCTATGGCTGTCATATTGGTGGAACAGGAGAATATGATAATTTAAGTTATCCATATTCTGAACAAGAACTTTTAGAAGCCTATGATAGTATATATTCACAGTTACATGACTGTTACGGCGAAAGTGATTCTTCTTCGGAATATGCGGAATATGGTGTAATCAAAGAAAATTCATGGTACAGTGAAACAGATACGATCTGGTTTATTGTCGGCACGAATCTATGGGCTGACACAGAACCAGATAGCTATGAAAACGGTGTGAACGAGATTGTTCTGTCATGTTCCGCTTTAGAAAGAGAATAATAAATTAAAACAAGAAAGGAAAAACTGCTTATTTTAAATAGCAGAGAATTTATATGGAAAAATTATATGTCACCCGTCACGGCATGACGGAATTTAATGCAGAAGACAAAATCAGTGGTATTACAGATGTAGATCTCACGCCGGAAGGTCTACGACAAGCGGAAGAAATGGCAAAAAAAGCGTATTCTTATGGCGATATTGGACGAATTATTGCATCTCCTATGATTAGGGCAAGAAAAACAGCACAGGCTGTCTCCCAATTACTTAACATTCCTGTAGAAACAGATTCCAGACTGCGTGAGTGGGATTACGGCAGTTTTGAGGGAAAAAACCGTTTGACACCAGGATTCTCAGAATCCAAAGAAGAATTTGGATGCCGGATGCCGGATGGCGGCGAATCTGTATTTGATCTAGTCTATCGTTGTTATGATCTCCTGGAAGAATTGAAATGTTGTGAAAAAAATACGCTTCTGGTCTGCCACGGGGGTGTCTGCCGTGTGATCGACAGTTATTTTCACGATATGACCAGGGATCGCTTTATGCATTTTTTCATGGGCAACTGCGAAATCAAAATCTACAAGTATTAAAAAATTTCCCCTGTTCACATAGGGGAAATTATAATTTTCATCTGATTTTCATTGACAATCTGCTTATTTTCCGGTAAACTAATAATAAGCCATAAATGCTTCATCCAGAATGCACAAACTGATCACATGCTCAGAATCCGTAAGTACTGTCTGATAAAATTCCGCATGTTCCTGATTGGAAACAATCTCTGCACCAATCTTTGAAAAAGCAATTTCACGCAGAGGGTACGCAAGCCCCCTGCCAATGGCTTTTACATAGGATTCTTTCAGTGTCCAGATTTTCGTAAATTCCAGATCCGGATCAGAAGATCCCAAAACCAGCTGCTGTTCTTCGGATGTAAAAATTTTCCGCAGAATGCCCGGACGCACCTGCCGCCTGCTTTCTGCATCAACACCGCATTCCAGAGAAGATAACAAACAGACTGCCAGACCATCACAGTGACTCAGATTGAAATGCAGTTCCGGATGCTCTGCAAAATAGGGCTTGTGATAAGTATGGTATTGGAGCTGCAACGTTTCTGGCGAAAAATCTCCGGAAATTCTGCCGGATTGGATCGCATAGCGGACACTTTCCATTAATAATGCATGTGCCACTTCGTGCTGTTCCTGGTGGGATGATCCGGTTTTACAGATTGTCAGAAAACCAAACTGCTCCGGAATCGGAATTTTCTGCATTTTCACAGTCTTGGCTCGTATCCTCTCTCCATCATGTAAGTTCTCAATCGCAGGAATGTCTCTTCACTGATCACATGTTCAATCTTACAGGCATCTTTCTCAGCAGTCACCGCATTGACACCGAGCTGCTGTTCAAAGAAATCCGTGATCAAGGTATGTCTGCTGTAAACATCCTGCGCTTTCTGGAGTCCGTTCTTTGTAAGCCGGATCTGCCCATCATCCGCCATTGTAATTAAATTTGCCTCTCGGAGTAGTTTCATTGCCCGGCTGACACTTGCCTTTGTATAATTCAACTCATTGGCAATATCGACAGAACGCACAAACGGTTTTTTCTTGCTTAATAAATAAATCGTTTCGAGATAATCCTCACCGGATTCATGTAATGACATACTATCACCCTTTCCGCAGTGGAATACACTGCATTGCATTTTTTATCAGGATAGTATTATTTTAACATATTCCAGCAAAAAAATCAACAGATTTTTTCTATTTTTATTTTTTTATCAGGAGGTGTTCTGCATGACAGCTGCACTTGATGTACAGCATCTTTCCAAATCCTATGGCAGGAAAAATGCTGTCAAGGATGTTTCATTTCAGATCCAAGAGGGTGAAATTTTCGGATTAATGGGAATGAACGGAGCAGGCAAAACAACAATTTTAAGAATGCTGGCAACATTACTCAGACCGGACAGCGGCGATGCCTTGATTGCCGGTCATAGCATTGCAAAGCATCCGGAAGAAGTCCGGGCATGTATCAGCTATCTGCCGGATGAGGCAGGTGCTTACAAAACCATGACCGGCAGGAATTATCTTGCATTTATAGCCGGATTGTATTTCAGATCCGAACAGGAACAGAAAGAATGTGTTGCACTTGGAGAAGAAATCTGCGGTCTGGGAGAGGCATTATCCCAGAAAATCAATACATATAGCAGAGGCATGACCCGGAAATTAGTGCTTGCCCGGACGGTCATGACAAAACCGAAATTAGCAATCCTGGATGAGCCGACCAGCGGACTGGATGTATTAAATTCCCTGGACATCCGCAGAACAATCCGGAAATGTGCAGAGGAATACGGCACAGCATTTCTGTTATCTTCTCATCATATGCAGGAAGTATTCACGACCGCTGACAGGGGGGCAATCATGAAAGACGGCGAATTTCTGGCAGAAGGTACACCACAGGAATTATTAGAAAAATATGGAGCTGAAACACTCGAAGAAGCATTTGAAAAGGCGGTAAAAGCATCATGAAGAATTTGCTTAAAAAAGAGTTATCAGAATTATTGAATCAGCAGATGCTGTTGGGACTGCTTGTGAGTTTTATTCTGATCGTCCTTCTTGGATTTGTCATGACTTCGACAGTATCGGAATCTATGGAGACAAGCGGTGAAGTACATATCATTGATCTAGATCAAACAGCATTCACAGAGCAGATTACTGAACACCTCGAAAAACAAGGCTATATAGTAGAAACTGTTTCGGAAAATGCAGAAAATCCGGCTTATGAAAAAATCCTGGCAGAACAGAACTGGAAAGAAGCAGTTGTCCTGCCAGCAGGTCTCATGGATCAATTATTTTTCCAGCATGAATCCTGTGAACTGGATACCATCACAGTCCTGGAAACAACTTCTACAATGGTAATGATGCAGGCGGATAACTCCAGTGCAGAACTTGTCCGGGATGCAATTGCAGTATTATTATCCAGAAATCTGCTCGGTGAAAGTATGACATTCCTGGAAAATCCTGTGACACTCACAAGCTATACTGTTGCAAACGGAAAAACTGTCCAGGCAAATGCTTTTTCCCTGGTCAGCTCCATGGCAATGTTTGATCAGCTGATGCCGCTGATTCTGTTCATGCTGATTATCCTGACTTCGCAGACGATCATCACGGCAATCGGTTCAGAAAAAACGGACAAAACACTTGAAACGTTATTATCTTCTCCTGTTCCCAGATCCATGATCATTGGTGCAAAGATGCTTTCAGCACTGATTGTTGCTCTGATCTATGCGGCTGTCTACGGAATTGGATTTGCCACCTCTTTACTATTTACTGTGGATAGAACAGCAGAGAATATGAACATTGGTTCGGCATTTTCAGAAATTCTGGCGACACAGCAGGCAACAGAAGCACTCGGACTCCAAATGACTCCAATCGGCTGGATCGGTGTCATCGTTCAGTTACTATTAACCCTCGGAATTGCACTGACAGCATCCACAATCCTAGGCGGACTGGTAGAAGATGTGAAAGGCTCGCAGACAGCAAGCCTGCCCATTGTGATTCTGACAATGTTTCCCTATATCCTATCCATGATGACAGACATCCGAAATATGGAACTGCCTGTCAGAATGTTATTATATTGCATTCCATTCACACATACATTCATTGCAACAGGTTGTCTCCGGTTCGGACAAACAAGCGTTTTCCTCGCCGGAATGGTATATCAGGCAATATTCCTTGCAGGTGTGATTTTCTGTGCATTGAAATTATACCAGTCCGACCTGTTATTTGTCCACAGTTTGGGCAGAAAGAATAAAAATACATGAGGTGATTTTTTGAAACAGAAATTTAAATTTCTCAAACAGATCCGATTATGGAACATCATTATGCTTACAATTGCCGGAATGATCAATGCATTTGGTATCACAGTATTTCTTAGTCCTGTGAAACTCTATGACAGCGGTATTTCCGGAACTTCCATGCTCCTGGAACAGCTGACACCGGAATGGATGTCTTTATCGCTGTTTCTGCTTCTGTTGAATACACCATTATTTCTGTATGGTCTGAAACGTGAGGGAAAACTATTTACATGCTATGCAATCTATGCTGTTGCGATCTATTCTATTTCCGCATGGCTGATTACGGATGTTCTGCCGATTGATGTGAGTTTTGCATCACCGCTTGCCGGGACGGATTTATTATTATGTGCTTTGTTCGGTGGTGTGATCTCCGGTGTAGGAAGTGGTATTGCGCTTCGATTTGGTGGCGCAATGGATGGCATTGAAGTGCTGGGTGTTATATTCTCCAAGAATCTTGGTATTTCTGTTGGCACATTCTGCATGATCTATAATATTATTTTATATATCATCTGCGGCTGTATGATTCATAGCTGGATTCTGCCGTTATATTCGATCGTGACATATGCCGCCGCCCTGAAAACAGTGGATTTCATCGTGGACGGTATCGACCGTGCTAAGGGTGCAATGATTATTACATCCTGCCCGTGGGACATTTGCGAAGCACTGACACAGGAATTTGGGAGTGGCATGACAGTTATTAATGCGAAAGGCGGCTACTCCAATACAGACAAGGGCATTGTCTATTTTGTGATCCCGAGATTCCAGGTAACAAAAATGCGTAGTATCGTGCATGAAATTGATGAAACAGCCTATATTACGATCAGTGACGTGGCAGATGTCTTTTCCGCCAATCATGCCTGAAACTATTAACCCTCCCAGTCCTCCAAAATGGCTTTTAATTCTTCTTCTGTTTCAGCAAGAATACCTGCTTCGAGCAGTTCCCGGTCAGCATCCGGCAGAAGATAGACTTCAATATCCAGAATCTGATACGGCTTTTCACTGTTTTCTCGGAATAATGCGATTTTCCCTTCATAAGTTTTCAGGATAAATCCTACTGGCTCTTTTTCCGCCAGTGCAGATGCCTGCTCTACTGCGTAAGATTTCTGCTGTTCCAGTGATTTCCCCGCAGATCCCAGAATCACAACAGCAGAAATCGTCATTGCTGCCAGAATCAAGCTGACCTGTAATCTTTTGCTCTCCATGCGATACACCCCTTTATTATCTTTGATTACTCCCAGTATGCCGCAGAAGAATAAAATTATTCTGAAATACTGACTGATTTCTCAGAAATTATCATGATTACCCTGAAAAATTCTGAAAATTTTATTTTTTTTCAAAAAAAGCAGCCGGGGCTGGAGAGTTGGCTCAGTGGTTAAGAG
>CAMWOX010000037.1 GCA_947175975.1 uncultured Ruminococcus sp. | reverse complement strand
TTATAAAATATATATCCGCTATTGACAATTCTATTATTTAAGTGTATACTTATATAAGTGGTTATAAAAGGGGGGATAAAAATGCCAGACTATCAATCATTATTTTATCAATCGCAGGCAAAAATTTCTGAGCTGATAAGCCAACTTGAGATATTGACTGCAGATTTGGTTATATTTATGCAAAATTGCGAAGAATCCGTCATAGAATCAGATGAAGTTGATTTAAATACAGAAAATGACAAAACTTAAAAAATCAGATTATTTTTACTTATGATACCTTATCATAATTTTCCAGTGCAGTATCCAGCAAAGGCTGGCAATCTGCCAGAATCTTCTCCCATGTTTTCTGGTCTTTCAGAATGGATTCTTCCAGACGGTTCATCACGCCTTTGGTCTCATAAGTATATTCTCCGTTGCCATACAGGATACTGCCCATGCCGTAGCCTGGATCTGTAATCAGCTCCAGATCTGTTTGATAGCTCCGGATTGCATTATATTGTTCTTCTGTTCTGTAAGATAATACTTGTCCCGCAGCGGAAGTCTGTCCTGTCAGAGCATTCTGTTTTGTGGATTCCTGATAAGCTGGATCTGTATGTGCCAATCTTTCACAATAAATATATGCTGCCACAGCATTGCCTTTTGTGGAATTTTTTACCAACATTTTGGCTTCATGTGTTCCCGAAAGATAATACTGCTCTGCATCTGGTGCTTTCGGAAATGGCACTGCCATATAATCCGCATCCGGATTCATCGCATTGGATCTGTCCAATGCCCAGTCTTCCATGGCATAGAACAAAATATTCTCCTGTGCGTTGCTATAAAATTCTGGTGTATAGAGTTCTGCATCAGAAATCTCCTGCAAGAAATTCTCTGCTGCGGCAACCGCTGGATCATTCAGATGATTTTCATACCCTCCCAAAATCTTTACACCTGTTGACTGGAGAATACCACGCCCAATATTGCCAGAAATGCAATATCCAGGATTTTTTGCGACAAATTCCTGCATCATCTTCTGAAAAGTATCCCATGTCCATTCTCCGGACTGGTATAATGCATACGGATCAGCAAGGGAATTTTCCTGACAGAGATTTCTGTCATAAATCAGCAGGAGATTATTTTCTGTTGCGTAGGGGATTACATAATGCTCCCCTTGATAAGCATAATTTTCAATTGCACCCTGCATATCATTCCAGATTGGATCTGTCAGATCTAGATAGGCATCCAGTGGCTGATACTGATTTTCCAGAACACCAACCGGAAAATCCGTCATATCATAGGATACCATATCGACTGGTTCACCGCTCTGGATTCTGCTTGTGAGTGTTTCAGATTTCAGCTCCGGATCACACCAGATCCAGGTTATTTTGCCATGATACTGATCTTCAAACAGTGCCAGTGCTGTACTGCGCTGTTGTCCTTGTATAGGATTCAGATCATAATCTGAAAGCCAGTAAATTTCTTCGACAGTTCCGGCAGAATCTGGTTCTGCTTCAGCTTCTGCGATTGGCTCTGTCTGACTTTCCGGAGACTCCGGTATCAGACTGTCCTGGGGAATTTCTTTCGCACAGGCTGTCATACACAGCAAGCTCATAAATCCTGTGAGCATTATTATTTTTTTCCTCAAGTAGCATCACTCTTTCTTTTTATTTTGATATGCTTTTTTGAATATTATTTTTTTATTATAGCATATCTGCTGTGAAAAATCAAGACTTTTCTCAAAAATGCTTGACAGAATGCGGAAATTATGTTATAATGAATCTAATTATTTAACTTGAAACAGAAAGGAATTTATGAGTATGGAAATTTATGAAATTGTTTGCGGTGCTGTTGTATTATTAGCTTGCATTCTGATTGTCATTCTCTGTATGATGCAGGATCAGAAGCAGGATCAGAACATGACCAGTGCGCTCGGCGGCGGTTCAAATGATTCTTTTTACAAGAATAATGAAGGCAATACTAGGGATGTTGCTTTGCAGAAACTGACCAGAAATCTGGGAATTATCTCAGCGATTCTCTTGATTGCCATGAACATTGTTGTTCCGTTGGTGATTAATGTCAGCAAGTGATACTTGTCCGTGTTCAGATCCGGAAGTAAAAACGCACCCCCTAGGGGGTGCGTCTTAGGTTAAAAGCAGAAAGGGGTGGCTTTGTTATTTATGGCAAGACATAATGCAAAACATCAGAAACGCAGACAGCGTGAAAATTCGAAACATTCTGAGAATCAGATTCAAAGTCGTAAGAAAAAATTTGTCAGACCAGAAGAACAGGAGACTTATTGCAGAAAAATTAAGTTATTCCTGGAAATGCATAAGAAACTGAACAAGAACGAACTGGCACAGAAATGCCATAGTAAAAGAAATATCCCTGCATACCAGGCGGCTCTTGCAGAGCTATTGAAAAAAGGCGTGATTCTCGAACGCAGACAATATTATACACTCGTCAGTCAGAAACAGGCATTCCGTGCTGAAACTGTCCGTTTACATGCACATTTTGGTTTTATCCAAGATGAAAACGGCAAGGAATATTTCGTGGCAGGTAAGTTCCTTGCAGGCAGTCTAAAAGGCGATATTGTTCTGGCAAGGGAAATACCATCCCGTTCCGGTTCTCCAGAGGCGGAAGTGCTTTCTATTCTGGAAGAATCATCACAAACCAGAATCGCCGGACAGGTAATCGCAACAGAAGACGGTCTGGGTTTGCTATCCGGGATTGCAGGAATGCCCCTGCATATTGATTACAAAGAAAGCTGTCATTACAAGATCGGTGATCAGGTACTTTGTGAAGTCACCCACAGGGGAAGCCGCCATATGGATCATAGAGTGAAAGTGATCCTGAATTTCGGCAGTGCGGACAGTGCATACAACTGCATGAGAGCTAGAATTGCAGAACAGGAAATTCCGGTTGATTTCTCTGAAAAAGTGTTGGCAGAAGCCAAAAAACTTGCTTCTGTGGGTGTTACAGAATTTGACAGACAAGGCAGGCTTGATCTGCGTGAAGAAGTGATTTTTACAATTGATGGTATGCACTCCAAAGATCTGGATGATGCTGTTTCTATTCAAAAACATCCGGACGGTTGGACGCTGGGTGTACATATTGCGGATGTGTCGCATTATGTGCGTCCCAATAGTCCGTTGGATGCCGAGGCATTCCGCAGAGGGACAAGTATTTATTATGCAGATGAAGTCATTCCTATGTTGCCGAAAGCTTTATCTAATGGCATTTGTTCCCTCAATGCCGGGAGTGACAGGCTTGCTATTTCGGCAATCATGGAGCTGTCTCCAGAGGGAGATTTGCTCCGGTACGAGTTCTGTCAATCCGTGATTCATTCCAAAGTCCGTGGTGTCTATGAAGAATGCAATGCCATTCTGGATCATACGGCGGATTCTGAAATCCTAGAGAAATACAAGCCTGTTCTGGAAAGTCTGGAATTATTGGATCAGTTATCGGAAAAACTGGAAATTCTCAGAAAACGTAGAGGGTCTCCGGAACTGGAAAGTACAGAATCTGTACTTCTGCTTGATGAAAATGGTACTTGCACAGGGCTTGCACCTGTCCGGAGGGGCAGAACAGAACAGATTATTGAATCCTGTATGCTCTGTGCCAATGAGGCGGCTGCAAAGCTTGCCCGTGAAAAGAAATTTCCGTTTGTCTATCGTGTGCATGAAAATCCTGCGCCGGAACGCATTGCAGTTCTCCGGGAGATGCTGACCAGATTACTGCCGGAAAATCCGGAGCTGTTATCAGATCCGGAAGCAATCAGTCCGGGTGAGATTCAGCATATTCTGGATGTCACAAGAAATCAGACCTGTTTTCCGGTTATCAATAATTTGACACTGCGTTCCATGGCAAAAGCCAGATACAGTGAAAAGCCGAAAGGACATTTCGGGCTTGCACTGAGAGATTATACGCATTTTACGTCACCGATCCGGCGTTACTCGGATCTGGTTGTACACAGGATTCTGAGTGATTTTCTTGCTGGTGCAGAAACAGACTGGCTGGTGAAACGCTATGCGAAATTTACAGAAAATGCCGCAGAACGTGCATCTGTCACTGAAATCCGTGCCGTACAGCTTGAACGGGAAGCGGATGCCTGCTATGCGGCAGAATTTATGAAATCTCATATCGGTGAAATATTTGATGGTGTCATTACTAGCATTACAGAATTTGGCATGTATGTTCAGCTTTCCAATATGGCAGAGGGGCTTCTGCATATTCATGATATGCCGCCTGGTGAATATTTCACGGAAGAAAACTGGTTGATTGAGAATACACTGACAGGAGAAAAATGGCGGTTAGGCGATCCGGTGCGTGTCGTCTGCGTCCATGCGGATGTCAATGCCGGGCATATTGATCTTGCTTTGTCTTAAAGTAAAACCAAAAATCACGAAAGGGTAATTTCTATGGGAAGATATAAAGGTTATTCCTGTATGGGATGTAATCATTTGTTCCAGGAAGAATCTGACGATATTGTTGTTTGTCCGGATTGCGGTACGCCCTATCACAGAAAGTGCTGGGTACAGCATAACGGCTGTATCAATGTTCCTTTGCATGAAAAAGGCGGTGACTGGCAGATCCAGCAGAATAAGATCCGGAAATTCAATGGCGGTGTGGAATGCCATAATTGTGGTCATGTGAATCTGAAAGCCTGGGAGCAATGCTCTGTCTGCGGCAAGAATCTCCAGGAACAGCAACAGGATGCCACGGCACAGATTAATACTGATACCCGGCAGGTTACAATGACAATGTCGGATGGTAAACAGAGAACTTTCAATTTTACAGATCCCTGCTGCGGAATGTCTCCAGAGGAGGATATGGCAGGGGAACGGCTTGGCGATGTAGCAAATTTTGTAAGAACAAATACGATTTATTATATTCCATTATTTAAACGCTTTAAAGAGACAGGACGCAAAATTTCGTTTAATCTGCCCTGCATTCTGTTTCCGTATTTTTATTTTGCAAACCGGAAAATGTGGTTTATGACAATTCTCAGCGGTCTGCTTTGGATTCTCAGCAGTGTCCCTACTTTTCTGCTGAATCTGCTGACACTTTTCACAGATAAGTCTTATCTTGTTGCATTTCAGGAATGGGGCGTTCCGGCGGCAGTGATTGACAATATCACAATGTTTCTGTCCACGAATAAGATGCTGTTTGAAAATCTGCAGACACCGTTTTTCTTTCTTGGTGTTCTGATCCGGATTCTGTTCTGTCTGTTTGGAAATTATCTGTATTTCAGGTTTACGCTCCGTTCTGTGAAACGCATCCGGCAACATGCCAGCTCCCCAAAAATGAAACATATGCTGCTCCAGGCAGAGGGTGGCACAAATATTTTTAATATTCTCGGTTGCTGTGGTTTGTATATTCTTTTTGTGACGGTTGTTTCTTATGGAATCGGGATATTATTCCGGTGAAAGGAGCTGTTGCCTGTGATTTATTTAAAACAGATTGACAGAGTTTCTGCGTGGGAATTTTACCAGAATCGGGAAATTACATCATTCAGTCTGCCGGAGACTGTGCGGCATATCGGCAATCATGCATTCTATGGATGCCGGGAAATGGAAAATATTTTCCTGCCTGCCCTGGTTGCCAGTCTCGGAAGTGCTGCATTCATGAATTGTTCCCGCTTGCAGGAAGTCGTGCTGCCGGATCAGGTTACACTGCTCCGGACGAACGCATTTTCCGGGTGTTACAGTCTGGCGGCGGTGGAGTTTCCTGACGGGATGAAATGCATCGGGGACAGGGCTTTTTATTACTGTGCGAATTTGTCACAGGTGAAACTTCCGGCAGAGCTGAAAAAAATAGGCAACAGCGCTTTTGAGCGTTGCAGCCGTCTCAAAACTGTGAAAATGCCGGAGAGTATGCACATTCTAGGTATGCGGGCATTCTGTGGTTGCTGGAATCTGAATATGGCAAGATTATCCAGCAATATTAAAATCATCCGGAAATGGACATTCTCTGATTGCTGGAGTCTCAAAGGTATCAAGCTCCCACGGGAATTAATTGAAATTGGTGAAGAAGCATTCTGCAATTGTATTTCTCTGAAAAAAGTAATTCTGCCCAAAAAATTAAGAAAAATCCAGAAACGGGCTTTTATGGGCTGTACACAGCTGAAAAAAATCATGATTCCGGCTAGTGTCCAGAGAATTGAAGAAGATGCATTTCTGTACTGTGAGAATCTGCATGAAGTTGCACTGCATGACCGGACTGTCTGCATGGATACCAGTATTCTGGAACATGCGGAAATCCTGCATCTTGTCCGGAATCAAAATCATATCGATATTGCTGTCAATCATGATGTGTCAGAATCTCAGGAAAGAAAACTGTTATTCCGGTTCTGGAATCAGAAAGATGTCCTGACCAGAAGAATATTTTTCAAGCAGATTCACAAGCCGGCGTATAAAATTCCCCTCGCTGTTTTGATGGTAGATGAGGGAGATTCTGTTTATAAGCGTTATATTCAGGAAAATTTCCGGGAAGTGGCACAGTATCTCTATAATAATGCGGATGAAGAAAATGGTGCCAGAATGATTGCACTTTGCAGGTGAAAAAATTCTGAAAAAATGCTTGACAAGCTTGTAAAATTATGTTATAATATACTGGACTGCTGATCAGGTTTATGATGCAGTCCTATTCCTTGCCTGTTTTTCAGGCGAAATCCAGAAGGAGGTGCAGTAAAATGGCAAAATTGAACGAAAATTACGAGGCTATGGTTGTTTTCAGTCTGAAAAAAGACGAAGAAACTGTAAAGGCTCTTGTGGAGAAAGTAAAGGCTCTGATCGAGCGTCACGGTTCTCTCACAGAAGAAGTCAACGAATGGGGCAAGCGTAAGCTCGCTTATCCGATCAAGAAGGGTACAGAAGTCAGCACAGAGGGTTACTATGTTGTTTACAATTTCAATTCTGAACCCAGTTTCCCGGCTGAACTCAATCGCAGACTGAACATCAATGATGGTGTTCTCCGTGCTTTGGTTATCACCAAGTGATGCAGAATCAATCCGGCAGAACAGAGCTGGGGGTTGCTTTGTTTGCTGAAAATTTAAATTTGAAAAATAGTCAACCGCAATCCCACCGGCTTTAGACAGTGGGTTAAGGTTGACAAATACACTTGACAAAAGTAAATATTTATGATATCATAAAAAAGGTTTTCAAAAGCTGTCCGTAAAACAGCAGTACCGCAGGGACTGCGGAAAGGGTTTACCTCATAAAAAACCCATAGCCTCGGAAACTGATGTCTGTAAAATGCAATCCTTTTTAGGTTAGACGGATTAAAGGAAGCCCATTGGCTTTAGACAATGGGTAGTTCACACTGAAATAGGGAGGAATTTTTTATGAATAGTGTGGTTCTGATGGGCAGACTGGTAAATGATCCGGAATTTAGTGTCGCACAGACAGGCACACCTATGTGTCGTTTCCGGGTTGCTGTGGATCGTCCGGTTCAGGGCGGACAGAAACAGTCTGACTTTTTCAGTGTTGTGTGTTTCCGCAAAACGGCGGAGTTTGTGAATCAGTATTTTGTCAAGGGCAAGCCGATTCTGATTGAGGGGAGAATCCAGAATGATAATTATACTGATAAGAATGGTACACAGCATTATGGACAGCAGATTGTTGCCAATAATGTAAGTTTCGTGTTGTCTGACCCGACAAGAAACAATAATAACCAGTCTTTCAACAATGGTGGTTATCAGAATTACGGCAATACTAATAATTATGGCTATGGCGGTGGTAATTATTATTCTGGTCAGAATTATGGCAATGGCGGTAATAATGGCTACAATGCTAATAATTATGGCAATGGTGGTAATAACGGCTACAATGCCAATAATTATAACAATGGCGGTAATAACGGCTATAATGCTAATAATTATAACAATGGCAACAGCTATCCTGCCGGTGATCAGCAGAATGCTGCACCAATGCTTGATAATCCGCCCAAAGATGTACAGCTGGGTGACAGCGACATCAGTGATTTTGAAGAAATTATCAGTGACGGACAAGTTCCGTTTTAATCTCTGAGATTTTTTAATCATTCTAGTATTCTCAGAAAGGAGAGCCTGTATATTATGGAACGTGAGAGAAGTTCAAGACCGTCCAAGCGTCCCCGCAAAAAAGTTTGCGTGTTCTGCGTGGAACGTTTCGAGAAAATTGACTATAAGGACATCAGCAAGTTAAGAAAATGCATGACAGAACGCTCCAAGATCCTGCCCCGTCGTGTGACAGGTACTTGTGCATACCATCAGCGTGAGCTGACAGTTGCTATCAAGAGAGCAAGACACATTGCATTACTGCCATATGTCAGCGACTAAGTGATATTAAGCCGTTCCGGTTCTTCCGGAACGGCTTTTTTTGTTCTTGAATCTCCCGGAAATTCATATTCTGAAAGACTTGTACATAGTATAGATCTATAAAGCACAGCATTTAGTTTTGATTTCCGGGAGGGATTCTGTTTGAAAGGTCTTACTTCAGCACAGGCAGAGGAACACAGAAAAAAATACGGTCTGAATACACTCGCACAGGTCAAGCCGCCCGGTGCTGTGCGTATCTTTTTCAGCCAGTTCAAAGATGCCATGGTATTAATTCTGTTAGCGGCTACTGGGATTTCTGCATTGTTAGGCGAATGGACAGATGCAATCACGATTGTTGTGATTGTAATGTTAAATGCGATTCTGGGATTTATTCAGGAATTTCGGACGGAGAAAACGCTTGAGGTACTCCGGCAGATGACTGCACCCAGTGCAAAAGTCTGGCGGGACGATAAATTGCAGGAAATCCCTGCCGAACAGCTTGTGCCTGAAGATGTGATTTCGATTGAGGCAGGCGACTGCATCCCGGCGGATTGTCTGCTATTGACAGCCAACCGGCTCTATGCTAATGAATCTGTTTTAACAGGTGAGGCAGAACCAATTGCGAAATATGCCGGAAGTCTACATGATGATCTGACCGGACTGCACAAGCCCTATATGATATACAGCGGCACGGCAGTCACCAGAGGAAGTGGCACAGCACAAGTGGTTTCTACCGGAAAGCAGACACAGATGGGACAGATTTCCGGGATGCTTTCGGAAATCACGAGAACAGAAACGCCTTTGCAGAAACGTCTTGGCGAACTGGGGAAGATGCTTGCATTAATTTGTATTGGTGTCTGTCTGGCAGTATTCGGAGCAGGTGTTCTGCGTGGTGAACCTGTTTTTGATATGCTCATGACCGGAATTTCTATTGCAATTGCGGCAATCCCGGAGGGATTGCCGGCAACGGTCACCATTGCACTGGCACTTGCAGTGAATCGCATGATGAAACAGAAAGCACTTGTGAATCGTTTACATAGTGTGGAAACACTTGGCTGTACTTCTGTGATCTGTTCCGACAAGACAGGAACGATCACGGAAAATCGTATGACAGTAACTAAAATCCATACATTGGATCAGGAATTTGATGTGACAGGAAATGCACTAAAAATGGATGGGGCAATTTTAGAAAATAACATGCATGTAAATCCGAAAAGCATTCCTTCCCTGGAGAGTTTGCTGACTTGTGCGGTGTTATGCAATAATGCGGAATTATCTGGGGATTTCTCCACCCGGAACAGAGGGGAATTATCCAGTCAGGCAAGTTTCACAGCAGTGGGTGATCCGACAGAAACCGCATTACTGGTGATGTCTGCAAAAGGCGGTATTTCAGTGAAAACGCTCCCGGAATATACCCGGGTCGCAGAAGAACCGTTTGACAGCGATACCCGGTCTATGAGTGTTCAGATCCGGAAAGGCAGTCAATCCAGAATCTATACAAAAGGTGCAGTGGATGTGATTCTGAAACGCTGTGATTTTGTCAGAACCAGATCCGGAGATGTAGCTTTGACACCTGTCATGCAAAAGAAAATTCTGGAAATTTCTGAAAATCTTTCAGAGCAGGCTTTGCGTGTGTTAGCGTTCGCTGAAAAACAGGCAGATAATTTTAATCAAGCGGCTAGCGGTATGGTCTTTCTAGGATTGACGGGAATGCTTGACCCGCCCAGACCGGAAGCGAAAGAAGCAATCCGGACTTGTGCCAATGCGTCTGTAAAAACGGTTATGATTACAGGAGATCATAAAAAAACAGCGGCGGCAATTGCAAAAAAAGCAGGTCTGCTCCGTGGCGGTGAAGTGATTACCGGGGATGAACTGGATCTTCTCACAGATACACAGCTTGATCAGAGATTATCTAAAATATCTGTTTTTGCAAGGGTGAATCCATCCCACAAATTAAGATTAGTCCGGGCATTCCAGAGAACGGGACATATCGTGACCATGACCGGCGATGGCGTGAATGATGCACCTGCGATCAAAGAAGCAGATGTCGGCGTTGCCATGGGTATGACCGGAACGGATGTTGCCAAGCAGGCAGCAGATGTGATTCTGATGGATGATAATCTGGCAACGCTTGTCAGTGCTGTGGAGCAGGGCAGGGCGATTTATTCTAACATCCGAAAATTTGTCAGATATTTATTATCCTGCAATATTGGTGAAGTTATCACAATGTTTCTGGGAATCCTTATGGGGATGCCGGTTGTGTTACTGCCTGTGCAGTTATTATTAGTCAATCTGGCGACAGACGGCTTACCTGCGATTGCATTAGGATTAGAACCACCGGAAAAGAATATCATGAAACGTCCGCCCCGTAAGCCGGATGAGAGTTTTTTTGCAAATGGCTTATTAAGTAAGATCATCTGGCGTGGAATCATGATCGGCTTGTGTACGCTCGGATCATTCAGTACAGCATTACGGTTCGGCGGAACGCTGACAGAGGCAAGAACCTGTGCATTATTCACATTGGTTGTTTCACAGTTAATTCATGTATTCGAGTGCAAATCCGAACAAGGAACAATTTTCAGCGTAGCCTATTTTTCCAACTGGAAATTGCTTTTTGCGGTTCTGTTTTCCGCATTGATGCTTGCTGTGACAATCTGGCTGCCGCAGGCACAGGGGATCTTTTCTACTGCACCAATCACAGGCAATTTATTATGGCAGGCAATTGCATTCTCTTTTGCAGTGCCAGTAATGAGTTCTATTTTTACTAGCAAACCAAAAAATTAGAATATCTCAGAAATCCTCCTCTGTGGTATGATATCACAGAGGGGGATTTTTATTTTTTTGCAATTTTGAAATAGGATTACATGGCTCGTTTTTATACAATTTGTAAT
>CAMWOX010000036.1 GCA_947175975.1 uncultured Ruminococcus sp. | reverse complement strand
ATTTTATACTATTTTTCTCATCTTGTCAATAGTTATGTGAACAGGCTCTAAATCAGATTTATGATACATTCGATATTCATTCGCCCGCCAAAACAATGGTTTATGTTGGCGAAATGTTGGACTATGGTGTTGCAGGCGGTGTAACTGAAAATCAGGATGAACCAATTAGGGCAATTCGCCAGATGGCACACAATTTGTTAAATGAGGCTGCCGTCATTCCGGAACGTCTGCCGGTACAGCAACAACAATATCAAGTGCCTGATATGCAAACTATCGCAACGAATAGCATTTTATCAGAAAAGCTTGACAGAATCTTACGGGCAATCGAAAATGGACAAGTTTTAATGTTGGATGGCAATAAGCTTGTCGGAGCGACAGCAGACCGCATGAACTCAGCACTAGGAAAAATTCAGTTACTCTCGGCAAGGAGATAGTAATCATGCTTATAAACGGAATCACATGGAATAATCTGCATTCACAGCTTGACTTTGGTGCAACGATCACAGAACGACAACTCCAATTGCCGGAAAAGGACAGAATCACAGACAGAGTGCCATACAGCAGTATTACACATGATTTTACCGCTTTGTATGGCAAGGCAAGTTATGCAGAACGCACTCTGCAATATAAGTTCATGATTTCAGATGAAAACGGAATCCAGTATCTGAAGGACCGTGTAGAACGCTTCAAACGTTGGCTTTACGAACCAATCAAGAAATCTGCACTTTATGACGATATTGAAAAAGAATATCATTTCAATGCTATTTGTACAGGTATTTCAGAAAGCTATACAAATGGCGTAATCGCTGAAATTACTGTCACTTTTGCAGCTGATCCTTTCAAGATTCCATCTGTTGTATCAAAACGTCTTGCAATTCCTGTTTCTGACTGCCGTTATCCTGATATAAATGGTGATGGGCGTGTCAGTGCCGTAGATGCAGCTAAAATTCTGTCAGCGGCTGCCAATCTTAATACAGGCATGGAATCTGGTTTAACAGAAGAACAGGAACTGCTTGCCGATGCAGATCGTGACGGCAGAATCACAGCAAATGATGCAGCACTGGTACAGACATTTGCTACACAATGCGGTTCTGGCATCTGGGATAACAGCCCCGAAGGATGGACGAAATTTCTAAACTATCAGCTTGACAGAGTACCGGAGGTAATTTGATGTATCAGATAGAAATTGAGAACAACGGCGTAACGGAGTTATTGCATGAAATGAATCCGCAAAGTCTGAGACGGGTATCTGACTGTGATTTTACAGACGAGCTAGATTCTGTAGATTCTGCCAATATCACTGTGCCGCTACAGAATCCTGCTTATGCAAATCTACACGAATTAACAACACTTGTCAGGATTATTAACACCAGAACAAACGAAGTGGAGTTTGATGGACGCATTCTGCAAGTATCAGAAGAATCTATGGACAGCAACGGCGTTATCACAAAAAAGCTTATTTGTGAGGGCATATTAGGCTATTTATGCGATTCTGTACAGTTATATCATCACTACCAGGACACCGAAGTAACTGGCTTTCTCGCCAGTCTGCTGGATTATCATAATTATATTATGAGTTGGCACAGCCCGGAGCGTTGTATTCTGTTGGGAGCTGTGACAGTACACGGAGATGCAAGCAAAACTACGGCACAGAGGTCTACTATGGACGAAATCAAGGAAAATCTGATTTCAAGATTAGGTGGCATTCTGCGTACAAGGCGAAATGAAAATAATCAGGTCTTGCTTGATTATTACAAAGAAGAAGATTTTGGTCAAATCTGTGATACAAAAATAGAAATCGCTGTCAACATGAAAAGCATTTCTTCTGGCACAGACGTGACTGGCATCATCACAAGGCTCTATCCGCTAGGCTGTCAGATCAACGCTGAAACAGCGGAACGGCTGACAATCTCTGGAGTGAACAACGGCTGTCCGTATATTGATGATGAGGATGCTATTATAAAATACGGCGTGAAATGTGGCACTTACACCTGGGATGATGTCACACTTCCCGAAAATCTTCTCACCAGAGGGCAGGAATATTTAAAGCAATCCTGCCAGATCAAGAAAAATTATCAGGCAGTTGTGCTAGATTTATCCACGATTGGCAAGGCAGCGGACAGTTTCCGAGCAGGGAATACCTACCGATTTGTCAATCAATTGATTGGTCTTGATGAATATTTGAAGATTATTCGTAGGACAGTCAATATTTTTAGTCCATATCAACCCACAATTCAAATTGGTGACAAGGCAGAATGCGTGACAGATGTTGTAACACAAACTCGAAATTATGTCTCTTATGAAGTACCAAAACAAAAATCGGAAATCCTGCAACAAGCCAAAGACAACGCTTCTGCTTTGATTACTGCCGCAACGCATGGACATGTTGTTGTAGAGCCAGAAGAAATCTTAATCATGAACACAGACAGCAAAGACACCGCAACCGAAATCTTGCGTTTAAATATTAATGGGCTTGGTTATAGCCATAGTGATGAGCCGGGCGGAGCATATAACGGTGAATATGGGATTGCTATGACCATGGACGGGGCAATTGTTGCTGACTACATCACATCAGGTACAATGTATGCTGACCGGATCAAAGGTGGAACGCTGACAGTTGGAGGCTACAACAACGATAACGGTGTGATCAATGTTCGGAATGCTTCCGGTGAGGTTGTCTGCTTATTTGACCAGAACGGAGCGGATATTCTGGGAAGTATCAAGACCAGAAACAGTTCTGACTACTGGATGAAACTCGACGGCGGTAATTTGATCGGCGGTCAGGGCGGCAGCACCTATACCACTATCAATGCAACCGGACAAATCACAGATGTAGATAATAATATCACCTACAACGGACTTGCTGTTGATGCCGATGCGATTCAATTCAGGTGCAACCTGTTCAGTATTAATGGCGGAACTGGAACAACTGGCGGCATGACTTTCGTTAATAATGTAGAACTTAACTATTCGGAAATTGAAGTTGTGACTGATGCATGGATTGACGAAAATGGCTATTTACAGATGAATAAAACAAGATTTAGCTATCTATCAGGCTACAATATCGGAAATACAACCTATTATTTCAAAAATGGTATTATGGTGACTGGTTTAGACTGACTATCAATAAGGAGAATTTATGCAGACATTCAAATTTTATGATACAATGCCAACCATGGAATGCTTGCAGGGTGACACACTGGAAACGTTTCAGATCCATATCGAATCTGATTCACCAGAAAACTTTACAATGCAGCTCATCCTGGAAGATCAAAAATTGCTTGGTACGGCAAAACTAACGAAAAACTGCACTTTTTCGGATGAATGCTTTCACGTTCAGCTTACCAGCAATGACACTGCCAATTTGCATGGAACATACTACATGCATTTCAGACTGAAAGATGCGTCCGGTCTAAGCTATCGGAAACTTGCTGGTGTTCTAATTATCAGACCATCCGTACAAGGGAGCTGATTTTATGGCATACACAGGAACAGGAACAGAGGACAATCCTTATTGTGTCAATACTTTAACAGATTTTTTAGATTGCATCAAAAAAACTGATGCCTATGTGAAAGTCATTGCTGACATTGATGCAGCAAGCGATCCATCTTATACAGGCGAATTGACAAACTGTCTGGAAATTGCTTGTAAACACATCTATGCAGACGAACAAAAAAGCATCAAAGGCATTACGGTCTATGCGGCTAATTTTATCAATGTCACGACGAGGGAAAACATCCAGATAGAAAACTTATCTTTTGTGGACTGTGAACACAAAAGAACATCGTTCAATCAAACAATTTATGCATCCTACGGAACTAAAACATTTGTAAACTGTAAATTTTCTATGAAAACAGTAGGCTATTATGGTTTTTTTTCTTCGGACTGCATCAAGTTTACAAATTGTGCCGGAAATCTGACCTATGTAGCAGCAACAACGGCTTATCCATTCAGCAGCTCGACATTTGAAAACTGCAATTTTACTCTGTATGATCTACAGTTGATTAAGACCAATCAACCTTTGATCGCAACTGCGGCAGCAAAATCCGGATTTATTCTTGTAAATCCAAAAATCAGTAACATCGGAAGCGGATCTTTTTCACTTTACAAAGCAACAAACGAACATTGTTACGTTGTGCTGATTGATCCGGAAGTCGACGCCGATGTAACAGTTGAGCTTACACAATTGGGAAGTGCTTCGAACACTTCTTTGATTGCGATACAAAACAAACCGGAAAATCTGACCGTGAGCAGCAGACTGGTAGAAGTTACACCGGATCAGCTGAAAAGCAAAGAATATCTTGCAAGTATCGGCTTTTTTCCATAATAACAGAAAAGGTGAACGCACATGAGCTGGGAAGAAGACATCTGGTCACAGGATAACATCATTAACAATGGCTATCCGTTTGTAACAGATACCGGAATCACAGAATCCTATTGTTATTTATCCGTCAAATCTGTTATAAACATACAAAAAGATAAGAATCAGGGCTATCCATTTAACACATGTGCCGGAATTGCAAAAAAATATGACTATATTTCTGTAAAATCTGTCTGGACTATCCAGGAAGATGAAAATGACGGTTATCCGGTTATAACAGATTTTGGAATTACTGAAAAATACGACTATACTTCTGTCAAATCAATCTGGAAATTTAAAAATAATGTAAATTTTGGCTTTCCTTATATTATTGACATGGCAGAAGAAAAGCCAAACGCTCCTGTTTTTCGTGCATTTTCCATGTCGGGACTCGGTGCAGGATTCAAAAAAACAAGTACAAGCACTACGCTTACTGGAAATACAATTATTAATTTTCGCTTTCCGGAACGAAAAAACATAGTTTTTCATCTAAAGTTTTCCACAGAAAAAATAAATTTGACGGAATGAGGTAAAAAAATGCAATATATAATTATGATTTTTATTATCACAGGACTGGCAGTTGTGGATTATCTGACCGGGATCATCAAGGCATACTGTAAGAATGCGATCAGCAGCCGTAACATGCGGATCGGTGGATTACACAAATTAGCCGAAATCCTGATTATGACAGCATCCTGCGGTCTGGATCTTGGCATCAATGTACTGGGCAGATATTACGATGTAGCAGAAATTTCCACGATCACAGGAGCAGTCACCGCATTCTGCGTATTTACTTATATTGTCATCATGGAAATGATCAGTATTTTTGAGAATTATGCCGAAATTAATCCAGATGCGCAATGGGTTCTCCGGATCGTGAAGCGATTCAAAAATTTCAATCAAAAGGAGCAATGAAATGTATACGGTAAAACGAGAAAAAGTGTGTACAAGGCTTGACGGAAATGGTAACATCCAGACTTGTTATCTGATGCATATCACTGTTGATACAATTGCTGAGATTCCCGATGCAAAAGAGAACTGGCTTGCTGGTTCACGTTGTGATATGCTGGAGGATGGCGGTCATGTTTATATGCTGTCCAACGGTCGTGAATGGGTGGAAGTAAATTTTTTTAACAGGGTCGGCGAGGGTGGCAGCACTGACCTGAGTGACTACTATACCAAGCCACAAACTGATGAACGAATCACAGAAAAAGTTGCGGAAATTGTTGCGGATGCTCCAGAAGATTTTAATACGCTGAAAGAGCTGTCTGACTGGATTTCCAGTCATGAAGATTCCGCAGCGGCTATGAATACGGCTATCAATCAAAAAGTGGATAAAGTCCCTGGTATGGGACTTTCACAGAACAGCTTTACAACTGCTGAAAAGACAAAGCTTGCTGGGCTTGCGAGTTACGATGATTCAGTGATCCGATCAGACGTGAATGATTTGCAGACACAGATAAATGCTATTGAAACTATATTAGATACTTCGTTTGTAGAAAATGAGAGTATCAGCGGTGGTAAAGGTGGGGATTTAGATACTGCGACTAAAACAGGATTATACAGATTCCATGGCAATCCTCTAAATTCGCCAACAGATGTAACGGATTCTTATGGTATATTATTGGTGTTTAAAACACATGGTTCTGTTTATTATAGCGCACAAATTGCAATTGTTTCACCTAGATCAGCATCCTTTGGGATTTCAACCAATTCTGGAGTTTTTATACGCACGACTACTTCATCATCAGATGGTGAATGGTCTGCTTGGAAAAAATTTTCGTTGACAGACATCACGTAAAAAGGAGAATATTGAATGAAAAAATGTGGAATTGATGTTTCAAGACATCAAGGAAATATTAACTGGAAGAAAGTCAGAAATTCTGGAAAAGTGGATTTTGCCATTCTCCGGGCAGGCTATGGCAAAGATATTTCCCAGAAAGACAGCAGATTTGAAGAATATTATGCACAGTGCAATGCAAATCAGATCCCGGTGGGAGCTTACTGGTATTCTTATGCAATGAGCGAAGATGAGGCACGGCAAGAGGCGAAAGTATTTCTGGAAGTCCTTCGAGGCAAACAGTTTGCTTATCCGGTCTATTTCGATCTGGAAGAACCCAGTCAGTTCCGGCTTGGCAAAGCGAAATGCTCTGCCATTGCGACGGCGTTCCTGGAAACAGTCGAGCAGACAGGCTATTTTGTGGGCTTGTATATGAGCAAATCACACTTAGAAACCTACATCACGGAAGAAATCCGGAACAGATACGCTGTTTGGGTGGCACATTACGGCGTAACCAAAACAACATATTCCGGACAGTTTGGTATTTGGCAGAAGTCCGACACTGGTTCTGTTCCCGGAATCTCCGGCAATGTGGATCTGGATGAATGCTATCAGGACTATCCGACTCTGATCCAGAACGCTGGCTTGAATGGCTTTGAAAAATCCGGATCAGATCCGGATTCTAAACCAGATACAGAACAGGGGAAATATTTCTCTATCAGCGTTGACGGCAAGACATACACAGGAAAATTGGAGGAACAGCAATGATAAAATTGATGCAGGGCGATTGTTTGGAGCGAATAGAAGAAATTCCAGATCATAGCATTGACATGCTACTCACCGATCCACCCTATTCTTCCGGCGGATTATTTTCAGGACAAAGAAAAGCAAGTACCAGTACAAAATATTGTGATAATAAATATTCCGGATCGGCAGCTTGTCCTGATTTTACAGGTGATAACCGGAATCAGCTAAGTTTTCTGTATTGGGAAACAATCTGGATTTCCAAAGTAATGGAGAAACTAAAAAATGGTGCAATTGCATGTATTTTTACTGACTGGAGACAGATTTCGGCAACAATTACTGCATTACAATGCGGAGAATTGATTTTTAGAGGCATTGTTGTCTGGGATAAGGGTAGCAGCCGGAACATTCCCTATCGATTTCGCAATGATTGCGAGTATATTGTCTGGGGAACAAAAGGCAACCGATCCATAAAAGTACAAGATGAACTTCATGTTTATCCCGGATGTTACCATATCAAAGGCATGAACACAAGAAAAAAACATCATCAGACAGAAAAGCCAACTGAACTTCTGGAAAAGCTGATCCAGATTTCTCCGGAAGATGGAACTGTGTTAGACTGCTTTATGGGTTCGGAGTCTACAGGCGTTGCTTGTCTGAACACAAACAGGAATTTTATCGGAATAGAACTCGGCAAAAATTATTTTGAAATTGCAGAGCAACGTATTCAGGAAGCAAAACAAAGAAAAATTTCTGAATAAAATCTGAAAACCAGATACTATTAAATTGCTCTACAAAAATAGATTCTCTCTGTCGTGGTCAGTTTTAGACAGAAGAAATTCGTTTGTCAGCATAATATCTTATTTAAAAGCTGTTTAAACTGCTTTTAAATAACTTTTAAAGCCACTTCTAGAAATAGTATTCCAGAAATGGCTCTTTACAATCTGTAAAGTTTTTAGCTTGTTTTTTGTATTTTGCATGTCAAATCACATTTGTATTAGATTCAATAGTATATAAATTACTTCTGAAAATACAAAGTCCATTTTATCGCCCACTTCAATAAAACGAACTTTGTAATTTGGAAAATCAATCTTATTTTTTTACTTATCGAATTATCCTTATAGATTCAACTAGTGTGTCGAATAATAGATTGTCAGAATAACACCAATTATTCCAAATAAAGACCCAATAATTCCCAAAATATCAAGAATAGTTCTCCACCGCTCTTTTTTTAGTGCCTTTCTTTTTAAACACTCTAACTTCTGATATGAATCATTTATCATATTAAAAACTTCAGCATATGCATTATATGCTTCTTCGAAATCACTAAAAGAATCTTCAACATCTTCAGAGACAAATTCAACTTTTTTGCTTCCTGTAGCAATTGAATAGCGATTTTTCTTTTTTGCACAATTCTGATAAAAAGTACCATTGTCAATCAATGATAAGTCGATGTTCTTATATAAAAATTCAAATCCTTTATATTTATCATCGTAGGCAATACATAGATGCTTGAAACAATCCAAGATTGCTCGCTTTATATGACGCTCTGCTCTACGAATATTTTCATCATAAATATTAGAAATCTATCAGCAGAAATAGAATGCGTTGAATGTATGATGGCTCGGGCTATTGCTTGTAACTTGCTTAGCCCGATAAAGTATAGACTTGGTTGTTGTTACCCACTAAATCTATTATTTTTTGGTAATTCGAGGGAGATGCTATTTTCAACTGTTGCAAAGACATAGAGAATATACTTTGAAGTTCAGTATTATTTGATATTTCAAAATCATCAATATCAATATGATCACTAATTCCAGTTGCGTAAGCAGCTAATATTTTAAAATAATATTCTATTTCTGTTTCAGCCTCGCTATATATCTCTCTCATAGAATAGATAATATTTTGGGGATGTCTCTCTTTAAAGGATTCAACATCATTACACAAGTCAAAAACTATAAGGGGCGTAAATCTATACTTATCTGCCTTAATATTGGTACAATCGGTAGTAACTTTTATTTGTATTTTAGCTATATCACTATATTTTACTAATTGTCCATTTCTTTCTCCCTCTTTATACACCTGCAATTGACGTAGATGATTGTTTTTTAGGCACCATCCAATATCTTTTTGCACGGTACGAGGGTCATTATGATCATTCGGCACAAAACCCATAATGCCGTTTTTAATGAAAAAGATTTTTTTTAGTGATGTTGAAAATGGTATATATTCATCATATGGAATGGAGTCATTTTTCACATCAACATCATCTTCGAAATTTGCTATGTTAATACACTTCATATTAACTAAACTATTGTTCATACAAGTATCAATAAATAAACATTCACCTATTTGTCCAAGTAACATCATTATACAAGTCAGATAGCTTCGGACTCTCTCCTTCACCTTATCAGTAATTCTGTTACTAATTTCAACAGATAAAATTTGGCTTTTTATACTTTGTCGGGGGTTATTCTCAAATGTAATCCAAGCTAATCTTTTCTTTGCTTCTTTTGAAACATCATCTTCAAAAGATACAACCTCCTTGTCAAGATAAAGTTCACAAAAACTAATCAATCGTTTTGAATAGTAGTCTATAGAATGATTAATTTCACTGTTTTTTAATAACACAACAACTCACCACCTTGAACATATTATAATACATTATGTCTGAAAAGTCAAGGGGGGTTCTATGTTTTTCACATTCATTCTTGAAAACGAAAAAGGTGATCGTGTGAACATGACCACAACAGCAAATCAGTATATGACCTCAAAGCTCGAGAGACTGAACCCTCCGCTCGGCATGATTAACACCTTTTTCTACGCAGACATGGATGGTAGCTACCTTAATAACGCCTTCATTGAAAAGCAGAATGTGATCATTCAATTTACTTCCTGACTACTTTGGCAGCTGCAATATCTCTAGCTGTCACTCTCTGATAGTCTCACACTTCACCAAGAAAGGCTTACAATATCTTTTTCAGACAAAAAGACACGGTTAATTTCACTACACACTAGCAAACTAGTCAGATGTTCTTTCCTTCTTATTAAGGTATCACAATTAAACAATATCATCTTTTTTTTAGTGGAAGTTGCGTAGTATGATTAATATTTATATTATCAATAGAAACAATTTCGGAAGATGTAAAATTTACATTTTTCTTATCAAAGAGCATAACATTGATACCATCTTTCTTTATTGCACTTGTATATATTATACCATCATATCCTTTATTTTGCAAAAAATGTGACAAGTATTGCGTAATATGATAAAATTCTTTGTTATTATCAGTATTAGGCTCACTAATTTTATCTGCAAGAGAATAAATAAAAAAATTGTCACTGTTCAACTCATGTGGGGGTCTAAAATCTACTAACACCAATTCTTTATTCGATTTACACGTTGCAACACTATAAATTTGACTAATTGATGGTCGCATTTCATAAATAGCAGTATCCTTCTCTAAAGCTAAATATAAATATTCATCTTTTTCTGCATTTAATCTTCCACTTTTTCTATACTCTTCTGGAGGAACTCCGCAACCAGATTCAGCAAAACCATAAAAAAATTCTTTGGCACTATACTTTCTTGTCAATTTATCCAAATTTTTCAATTGATCTCCCTCAAGCTCCTTTTCTGCAAGAGTTTTTAGACAAAAAAGGGTTTCAAGTGAGATATGTAAATCAAGTTTCTTTGCTGATTCAATCTCAGTATCACTTAAGAAAATTTTAAAAAACTCATCTTTTAATTTATAAACGTCTACTTCAACCTGATTCCATTCATTACTTTTGATTTGTCGAGCACGAAATAAAGAAGTTCCTACTGGCAGTGTGTATTGCGGTATTTTAATCTTAAATATATTTCGAAAATAATCTTCGAGTTCTTTAATAACAGGATCAGTTAATTCTACAGCTTCATTTCTATATTCATCCCATTTTTCTTTTTCATTTTGAACCAAAGCATATAATACCCATATATTAAATAAAGTATCCTTACTGTAATCCATATTTTTCCTCCTACATTAAGAATTTATCAACCTTTGATACATTTTGATTAACTTCACCATGCATTGTGTTAAACTTTCCTATTTAATATTATACACATTATAACATGTTTCTTGTATAAATTTAACATATTTATTAAAAATAATATTTTATAGCCCATATTCTTTCACTTTTCTGTAAAATCTATTCGGCTTCATTCCCAGCTTCTGCATGGTTCGTTTAGCTGTTTGTTTTCCCTCACGCCACAGCTTACACTCCATTTGTAATGCTGTCAGGTCAACAGGAA
>CAMWOX010000035.1 GCA_947175975.1 uncultured Ruminococcus sp. | reverse complement strand
ATTGTCCGTTGGAATTATTCTGTTGAAAATGACACCCGTGGCTATGTGGAATCTCGATTCCAAGAAGTGCCGACAGAAAATTTTGGAAATTTTTTATTAAATCCTGATTTGCTTGAAATTCTGAAAGAATTGCTCCTATTTACCTATCAGGCTTGTAGCGAAAAATCTTCCGTATTTTTAAAAATCGATAGCAGCCAGTTATTCGAAAGTTTGCCAGATCAAACCATATTGTGCTTATTCCTGCGGTTATATTACTTGTTTCTGCCATCCGAATTTGCAGAACGTGTGATTTTTATCAACCGCTATGCCGACACTGTTCTTAATTTTGGAAAATTCCCGGTGATTCAAAAAAAGTCCATTCCGGCAATTCGTCCGGATCAGGAAAAATCCTGTCTGATGCAGATATTGCATCAGGCAGAGAATCTGCTGGAATATCGGACAATGCTTCAGTTTGTTGCAGAGACTTTTTTTCACTATCCATTACAGTTAGAAGAAATTTCTGACTCCAGCCCGGATGATATGCAGGAATTTGAAAAAACAGTCCGATTATGGCAAAAAGTACAGCAGGCATTCCGGAAAAAAAAATTACCTGAATGGGAACTTTCATCTCAGAAAAAGCTTCATAATTTTCTGATCCAACTGATTTTCTTGCTGATTCAACGGCTTTGCAACCTGAAATATTGCAAGACTTTTGATACACTGTTTGGGCATTACAAAAAAATTCTTGCCATTCTCCAGAAAGAAAAAAATGCCAGCATTTATCAGGATCTCTATGAGAAGTTATATCTCCATAATTTTCATACTTCTGATCCTGCCGGAAAAAAATCCTATCTGCGGGATAGTTTCCGGGTTCTCAGCGATAAAGAAACAAGCTATCTTCCCGAAGACCTGCGATATTATACAGAAATCTGCTTTTCTTCTGTGAAATGCCTTGACACAGTTTCTGAAATATATGCTCTTATCAATCAGATGACAGCCGGAACAATTTCCCATTATTTTGATGCTCTTGATTTCAGTATACTTGATCTTCAGGAAGTAAAAAATCTCTATCTAAGAATAGAAACATCTGTGATTCAGGCATTGCAGGCATATTCCAGCTATTGCCAGGATGCTGCTTTTGAAAATCTTCAAAAAGAACTGAATCTTGTTGTATTATTTTCTGATTCTGCCGATTTTAATTTCCGCCGTAGTGTATTTGAGAATTATGCCAAAAAAGCACAAAATCATGTCCAGATCCTGTGTTTCGCAGATTACTTTTTGTACCAGACAATTACACTGACAGAATTGTTGAAATTCTTTTCCGATTGGAAAACGGAAGACTTCTATACAGGATTTCCTGTCAGTATTCTTCATGCCCTGGCTTCTGCTCTGCAATACAGCAGATTATCCCAAAATGAGAAAAAAGCGTTTTCTTCATTTCTCGAACAATATCAGACATTCCGAAAAGAACTGGATCATCTGATGAGCCAGGAAAATCCAGATTTCCAGGATTTCTGCACAAAACATCTGGAGCTGATGCAGGCACATATTACTGCTTATAATACCTGTAATTCTCAGGATGCAAAACAGCTCCTGCTGTTTCTGAATAAAACGATTCTGGGTAGTCCTGCTATTCTGATCTGCATGATGGAGCTGTATGCTGAAAAATTTCTCTCAAAATCTGACCAGAAAAAATATCACTACTATTATCAGTTCTATGAGCTGCTATTTCTGCCTCTGTTTGAAACGGATCAGTTATCCTTGCAGGATCTGCATTATTTTATCTGGATGTTCCAGAAAAATGAGTTTCTGACATCGCAGTCTAAACTTACAAAACTATTTCAGGATCTAGAAAAAAAATTTACAAAAACTTTTTCTGCGATTCCTGTTTCTGGCAAACAGAAAAATTTTCCAGGATTGATCCTTTACCGTCTCAGCACCAGATATGGACTTTCTGATTCTGAACAGCAGGTTCTCCGGAATCAGTTAGAATCCCGCCATATCCAGTATAGAAACATGCTCTGTCAGGATATGTTTCAGAATTACAGCAGAGATTATGTCCAGTGGCTGAAAAAATATATCATTGCAATGATTAAAAATTTCTAGCACAGATTTTATTTTGATCGCTCAGAAAGGAGTTGCTCTTCTATGGCAAATTGGCTGATTATTATAATCTTGCTTGCCGTTGTCCTGGGATGGTTGTTTTCATTGTCGTATATCCTAGGATTTATTTTTCTGATTCTGATACTCGCTTCTGTGCTTAGCATTGTATTTGCAAGACCTGTGATCTATGTGACCATTCAAGCAGATAAACTTAATTCAGAAATTCAGCTGACAGGTGCATTCAAGCCGGTTGCAATTGAACTGGATGCTGATTCCGGCTATCAGAAAGAAATTAATTTCGCAGATTTCTTATTGACGGATTCTGTCATCGTTTCGCAAACCAGTGCAGCGTATGATAAAATCTGTTATGACCGCTATGGGAATATTAAAATCCAGGTCAGAAGAAATCTTTTGCAAGGTGTCCGCTGTGAAATCCTGAATGAGACAAATGGCGTGAATCTTAGTAATTATCTGCGGTTCTCTTCCAGTACCGCCGCAAAACATAATAAAATCCAGATCGCTTGTATCACACTTGGTGTAGTTCTCATTGCAATTGCTTTCTGTGATGCCTGCAATCGGAAATATCATCAGAACAAACAGGCAATTCAGGAAAATTTAACGCAGAATATCGCTTCTTTTGCTCAAGGAAATACAATTGTACTGGATTCTCTTCCAAATTCAGAATCCGATGAACAGATCTATTATTCTGAACTCCCGGATGTGCATTTTTTAATCATTACGAAACCGGATCATTTATTCTATGACGCACAGGAAAAATTCTGCAATCCTGAGAGTTTCAATACTGTTCTGATGTTCTATGAAGATAACCTCTCCGGACAGAGAGACCAGCAATCCACAGAACCTGTATCTGAATCCGGAGAGATTCTCCAGGATGAAACTGCGATTTCTAAAAAATATTATAATCTGACAGAATTATATCTAAGCACGCCGATTCAGCTTGACGATTCCGGACTGCATACAATAGGGGAGCTGTTCCAGGGAACAATCCCTTATCAGGAACAGACAGGCTACCAGGCAGTTGTTGATTTCTTCCGGGATCAGTACCATATCAGAGTTGCTTCTGTGACTGAAATCCCGGAATCTGTGATTTCCGGTTGTTTTGGAACAGAACATGCCATTTCTGTCAATCTGAATCAGGATTTTGTCAGATTTCTCTATGATAATTATTATCTGGAACTGGAAAATCCTTATTCCAGTTTCTCGATTAAAGAAATGCTGTCCGAGCAGAAACCCCTTTTCTCACAGGCAATGCGTAGAAATATCAAAGAATTATATGACCGACTTGAAAAAAACAGGACGCTTAACAGAATGCTGATTATGGACGGTGATGCATTCACGGCTTTTGGTAATACTGTCCGTATGACAGAGACTAGTGAATATCAGTATCTCCGGGATAAAGGCTATTATCAGGATGTGAATCAGTTTCCGCCTGTGGATTGGGATTCTGTGCATCTAGATAGTATTGTTCACAGCAACTGGGATATTGTGGTCGCAGATTTACTGGAAAGTATTTCTAACATGAATAACAGTATGTATGAAATTTTCTGTGAGGAAAATCATACAGATTTATTCTGCAATATCCGGACTTCGCTTTCTCCTGAAGAACTGCAAACTTTTCTGTATGCACTGTGCAAGTCTAATGATACACTCGGGGATGAGACCACACAACAGAATCAGTATATTTTTTACGTCCGGAATCTGAAATTGCACCAGGTAACAACACTCGGAAAATCCAATGTGTATTTATTAAATTCCCCTCTGGAGATTGCACCTTACACCAACAGGCAGGTAAAACGTTCGCTCTATTACTGTCTGAGAGAAGAAAAGGAGACATGATTCTGATGCTTGATTTTTTCAACACGATGATACAGTATCATCTGGAGAATATTACTTATGAGCTTGTCGCATCCCTTATGACAATCGCTTTGGGAATTGCATTCGCCCTGCTCAAGAAAAAAATGCATAAAACATCCGGTTTTGTAAAATATATCCGGCAGGATATGGCTTTGTTCTGTCTGACGCAGATTGCCGGCAGTGTTATGCTATTGCTGTTTGCGGGTGGAACAGAGTTTCTTCTGGTCAGTATTTTTCTGCTTTTGCTTTCTCTGGTATTTCTTAAAAATATCGGATTTTCCCTGGCACATATGATGATTGGAATTGTAATTGTTCTGCTGGTCATGAGTATTACCAGATTAATTAATCTCGAATTATTTATGATTTATGCACTGCTGAGAATTTGCTGTATTCTTGTCAATATTGCGGTGGTTTCTGATCTTGTATTATATTTTCTCTCTAAAAAATTAAACAAGCAGACGGAATCCCGTCACGCTTGCAGACAGGCAGTTCTTCTACTGTTCTGTTTTTTAGGATTTATTATGCCATCTGATCTGAATTTCGTGAATGCTTCTGCCTATTCTTATGGGGATATATTCCAGATTTCTCCCAGGACACAAAATAAACCTGTTCCGGAGGGTTCTGTTGTCGGTCATGTCCCTGGTATGGAAAATACAGAAAATTCCAATCGTTCGGATCTGCCTGCATATACTTCGGAAGTACTTGTGATTTCCAAAGATCAGATATTGTCTGAACTCAGTGATTATGTGTATTCTTATACAGCAGAAATGACAGAAAATCAGAAAAACCAGGCAGATTGTCATGAGTTCTATACGCAGTATCTGAATGATGTTTCTTATCAAAACAGTATTTTAAATTCTATGATGGAACGGACAAAAAGCCATAAGGTCAATCCCAGTTATTTATTCACGCAGATTCTGGAATATAATTCCCAGAAAAGCAGACAGATCCCTGTTGAAAATTCTGAAATCCGTCATTTTGATTTTGATATCAATTTTGCTGCCTGGGATGCAGATACGCTCGAATCGGATGCTTATGCAGGCGGAATTTATAATGAACTTATGAAGAATTTTTCCATGATTCCTGCAGAAAGTACGTCATTCCCCCTCAGCCAGGATACGAATCCGTTTTATAGTTATTTTGCTTTCTGTGATGAAAATGCGATTTACTATGTGACATTGTATCTGACACTGGATGCAGAAAATCAGATTACACAAACAGATTATACGCTTTTAGAGCTGGTAGATTTCAATCAGGAATCGGAAGAAATTACCCTGAAGAATTATGCGGATGAATTAGAAGCAATCTATGATACTGCTTTTGGTGCAGAGTATTCCAAGACAGCCGGCATGTATGATATGATTCTGGAACAGGGTTCTGAACAGGTTTATGTAAAAGGATATTACTGCAATTATGCAAAATAATAAAATAATACGATTTTGTCACAGCAGACTGTTTTGTTGTCTGGTGTTTCTGGGAATGAGTCTGATTGCTTCTGTCAAAATCATGCAACGCAGTCATGTACAGCAGAAGATGATTACTATGTGGATGCCGCTTCCCGATTCTATGACAGAAGAAGATGCCAGAATTACATTTGAAAAATTAACAGATGGCTTTGAAGAACTCTATCCCGGCTATGGGATTGATCTGTCTGTCTATTCTGGGGATGCCTATCGAGAAGCCCTGGAGACTAGAAACAGTGAATTTCCGATTGTATGGGTCGATTTTGCGGAATGTCCGATCCAGAAGATGGATCTTTCAGAACTGTTTCAGCGTCTGGATCTGGAGCATTATATAACAAATTTTTCAGAATTTCATGATAGTGTTCCACTATCCTGGAATATTCCTGTTGTCTATTCCTGTGATCTGCAAAATCGTGGGAAAGTAATTGAAAGAGCAAGCATTCCGGCAGATGCTGAAAATGCTGATTTGAATGGATTTCTGGAAGATCCCCATGATAGTATCGTATCTGACAGCTCCCGGCTTGCTGTGATAGAAAATAATTCTCTGACTTCTGGTGCAGTTTGTATGATTCCGATTACAGAAAATAATCTGTTTGAAGTCCAGTATCAGGATTATTGCTGTATCAATGCGGATTCTGACAGTGATTCTCAAAAAATAGCCATTCTTTGGATTGGCTATTTGTTATCCGAGCAAGCACAACAGATTCTCTATGCGGAACACTATGGCAATTTCCCATTGCACAAATCTGCACTTTCACAGACATTCTCACAACACCAGGCACTTTCTATCATTGCTGATCTTGCAGCCGCCAGGGAGGATTTCTTATGATGCCTGCTCAAAAAAATGTACTCTATACGGTTCTGACTGCCGTTTTTTGTGTACTTTGCTGTGTCATTCCGGTATGCCTTTATCAATCCAATCCAAAACTGTTCTCAGATGTCAGCTACACACTTTCTGAATCAGAAATCATTCTTCCGGAAGTGTTATATCAATCCTCGGAACAAGCAGTGGAACAGCTGGAAGCGTTGGGATTGCAGGTTATTTTTCATGAGAAAGTCTATCATCCTGTGATCTCTGAAAATCAGGTTCTTGTACAAAATCCTTGTGCTGGAAGTATTCTGCATTCCGGTGATACTGTTACTTTGACACTGAGTGATGGCTGTAATATACCTGTTCCGGATGTGAGAAATCTTACATTACAAACTGCATCTGAAATTCTTGAAAAATCCGGCTTTTCTGTCATACAGCAATCACAGTCCAGTGACAGCACTGCACCGGATACTGTGATTTCGCAAAGTATTGCTCCAGATTCCAAGGTTGCAATTGGCAGTACAATTGAATTAATGATTTCGAGCGGACGTGAAAATCTTGATCAAACTAAGCTTGAAACAGTCGGCAATTATGTTGGAATGAATTTTGAAGATGCCAAAACAATTCTCTCAGAACGCTATTTATATGCTCTCCAGGCAGATACGGCGTATTATCCGGATATTCCTAATAATACCATTGTTTCGCAGGATACTCCTGTCGGAAAACAATTGCCGCAAGGTTCGGTCATCCGCATGACGGTCAGTCTTGGTCAGGAAGTTGCAAAAGTTCCTGATTGTATGAATCTTAATGCTAATTCTGCTAGATCTCTTCTGGAAGAAGCTGGCTTTCACTGTGTGATCCAATATATTTCCGACAGCAATTATTCCCTCGATACGATCCTGAATCAGAATGCACAAGCTGGTTCTAAGCTTGCTGTCGGGAGTAAAATTATATTGACCGCTAGTGTGGGAAATTCCAATCAGGTAATCAGTACCGGCGGTTGGTCAGGAAATCCACTCCCGACATTCACGACAGAAACAGAAACCGATCCGGATTCTGAATTACTTCCGGAAGAAACTGCACCTGAATTTCCGGATGAGTCTCTATATGAAACTGCTCCTGAGCCTTTCATAGAACCACAAGAACCGGAAAATCCAGATTTTCCAGAAATCACTGTTCCCGATCCTGTTATGCCGGATACGCCAGATGATCCGGATTATCAGGATGCACCCGAAACTGCTCCATTCTAAAAAATTTATTATTTAATTTGTAGCAATCTGCACAGAGTTTTTTAATATTCTTTGTGCAGATTTTTTCCATAAATTTTTGACTTTTCATCCGTATTATTTTCAGACAGCTTCTTACAGTTGTCTGCGGAGAGGAGGAATCTGCTTGACAGATGCGGAATTTGAAACCGCTGTTGAAAAAATCCTGAATCAGGATAAATCCGGTCTGCGTGATATTTACGATGCGTACGGCGATAAAATCTACAGACTGTTTCTCGGCAGAGTCAGGAATCATCAGGACGCTGAAGATCTGACTTCGGATTTTTTTCTGAAAATCTGGGAATGTGTCAAATTTTATCATTCCGGGCAGGGACATAAATGCTGGCTTGCAACAATTGCCAGAAATATGGCAATTGATTATCAAAGGAAAGCCGGAAGAGCTGTTCCAGTAGAAGATACAGAGATTATGCATTCAGAGACATTCACAGAACATACTACGGCGGAAGATACGACAATCGGAAAACTGTACATGCAAAAGCTTCTTGCATCGCTTTCGCAGGAAGAACAGGAAATTGTACAGATGCATATTGCGGCAGAACTGACTTTTCGGGAAATTGCGTCTATTCTAAAGCGACCTCTAGGAACAGTAGCATGGAAGTACCGAAATGCCATCGGGAAATTGCAGAAACTGGCAAAGGAGGGACAGCTGATATGACCAGAAAAGAAATAGAAAAGCGGTGTCGGGAGGCCATGCAGGAAAATATCCCAGACAAAGAATCCCTTTGGCAGAAAATTGAATCTAACTTGCCGGAACAGCAAGAAACTGTATTCCGGAAATCTCATCTTTCTATGATCACAGTGCGTAGGATCATGACAGCGGCGGCTTGTCTGTTGTTCCTGGTCGGCGGACTACAGCTCCGGAACAGTCGGGATGCGGTAAAATTGGATAATATGGATCATTCCAGTGCAGAAGATGCTGATAATATTCCGGCGGATGATGATGATGCCGGCTGTGATGCGGCGGCTGATTACGAATCCGCTGCACCTGCTATGCAGGAGCATATTGAAAATTCACAGAATAAAAATATCCTGCGTTATCAGGATCTGAATCTGTCCGGTCAGCAGGGAATCCATGATACTGCTGATCTATCCCGGCTCGGTGTCCAGGATGCTTATTTCAATGAATCTGATATTTTATCGAAAACAGAACTGTTTCTGGATGTACAAGTTCTTAACGGCTATCAGAATCAAGAAACAGGCGAGATGCAGTATATTCTTAAAATTTTGGATGTGTATGGTGGTACACTCGATGTTTCAGAATTGGTAATTGTCAGTCGATCTGCTTATATTCTTGAGAAAGAGCATGAGTATATCCTGCCTGTGTACCAGGATCAGCAGAATCATTCCAACTGGAATCTCTCTTATGAGTGTGCGCCCCAGATCGAGAAGACACTCGATCATAAGATCATTCTGCATAATGGCTGGCAATGTGTCATGCATTCTGATCTGGATCAGGAATCTGTTCTCTATGACAGTTATGGAAAAGATGATTATTTTTATGACAGGATGTATCTCACGGGAGATATGGCAGTTGAAATTCTAATCCAGGAATGGGAAAAAAATCTATAATTTCAGGAGGTTTTTATTATGAAAAAATTAAGAAAGACAGCTCTGTTTCTCACTGTTGTACTGACAGCGGCATGTTATGCCGCCTGTGGTGCTGAAAATTATGAAAGTCGTAAGTCGGATAATGCCACACTGAATTATGCACCAGCATTGCAAGAGAATGCGGATGCAGAAGGGATTGATGCTGATATGGCGTTTGATGATGCGGTACAGTCCGGAAATTCGGAAGAATACAGCCAGATTATTGAAAATTCTTTTATTAATACGGCAGAGGAACCTGTCAGCACATTCTCGATTGATGTCGACACGGCATCTTATGCCAATATCCGGCGCATGATCCAGGAGGGCTATTCTGCTGAAATCCCAGTGGATGCTGTGAGAATTGAAGAAATGATTAACTATTTCAATTATGATTATCCGTCTCCCCAGGATGATGCACCGTTCTCTGTCACGACAGAATTATCTGACTGTCCCTGGAATCCGGATCATGAACTGTGTCTGATCGGCTTGCAGGCGGATAAAATTGATCTCAATGAGAGAATGCCCATGAATCTGGTATTTTTAATTGATGTCAGTGGTTCAATGTACGGTGAGGACAGATTAGGACTTGTGCAGAAAGCTGTCAATATGCTTGCGGAGAATCTGAATGAAAATGACACTGTTTCGATTGTGACTTATGCAGGACGTGAAGCGGTTCTCCTGGAGGGGACACCCGGCAATGAGATTGCAACGATCACGGATGCAATTAATAATTTGGAAGCCGGGGGATCCACTGCCGGCGGTGCAGGGATTGTCAAAGCGTATGAAATCGCTGAGAAATATTTCATTTCCGGTGGCAATAACAGGATTTTACTTGCGACTGACGGCGATCTCAATGTTGGTTTATCCAGTGTAGAAGAATTAAAATCCCTCGTAGAAGAAAAACGAGAATCCGGTGTGAATCTGTCCGTGTTGGGTTTCGGTTCGGGCAATCTCAAAGATGACCGTCTGGAAACACTTGCCGACTGCGGCAATGGGAATTATTCTTATATTGATTCTGAACTGGAAGCACAGAAAGTCCTTGTGCAGGAAATGGGCGGCACTCTCTACACTGTTGCAAAGGATGTCAAGCTGCAACTGGAATTTTCTCCGGAAACTGTTCAGAGTTATCGTTTAATCGGTTATGAGAACAGAGTCCTTGCAAATGAAGATTTCAATAATGACAAAGTTGATGCCGGAGAAATCGGTGCAGGTCACAGCGTTACGGCTCTGTATGAAATTATCCCGGCTGATACACCATCTGATAATCTCATGACACTGTCCATGCGTTACAAAGAACCTGATGGTGAACAGAGTATGCTAAAAGAATTTCCTGTTACTGTTTCCGGATGTTGGAATGAACAGATCAGCAAAAATTCTGCTTTTGCCGGTGCGGTTGCAGAATTTGGTATGTTATTAAGAAAGAGCAGCTATGCAGGCATGTCCAGCTATTCCCAGATCATGGAGCTGCTCAGCAAGACAGATATTCAGGATCAGTACCGTTCTGAATTTCAGAGTCTCGTGCAGAAAGTGTACCAGTTAGGTATCATTCCGGAATCCGTTGACCCGGAAAGCATTCCTCCTGTTGATCTCGATCCTATTACAGAATCCGTCACAGCACAGCAAGATCCGGCGCAGGGGAAAGATTATGCAATCACAGCATATTACCAGGGGAATCCCGTGGAATTGTTTGAGGAAGAATGGTTTGTTTCTGTTGTCGGAGAATACATAGATCTCAATACGGAAACCGGAGAATCGGCAGACGGTGCTGTGGAAGAATCCGCAAAACAGAACGGCATTTATGTGGATATTGCCTATTCTGAAGAAATTTACGGCAAGGAAGGGAAAATGCTCACGCTAAAGGGAGCTACTGAGCCGTATTCTGTTTACGGAATTACAATTCTGATAGACGAGAGTGCCGGAACAGAGCAATTGATCGTGAATCATGACGGCTACCGGGTTGTTTATGAAATTCCAGATGTGATCCGGAATGAATTAATGTTCCGGATTGGTGCGGAAAATTCCTGAGTAAGTGTTTAATTTTTGTTGGCAAGTGAGAGTGCAAAGGACTTGCACTCTCAGCCACAAAATGCTTTAAGACAGTGCCAATTACGCTTTTGAAACAATTACCAGAAAAGAAACCTCTTCCTTCAGGATTTACTATTGCAAGGAAATTCGCCTAAAATTCCTTCTATTTACTTTGCCAACAATTCTTGAACACATACATCAAGAATAATATTCATTGACTTTTTTTACTCACTATGAT
>CAMWOX010000034.1 GCA_947175975.1 uncultured Ruminococcus sp. | reverse complement strand
CGCATCCGCACTATCTACTTTATCATCAGAGTTTACGTCGCCGTCTTCATTCGGGCGTATCCAGATCGGATGACCGGATTCTCTGTTGTATTCATTTGCCAGTTCTTCGGAATATTTATCAGAATCTGTTCCTTTATCATAATAGATTCCAGTATAACCTGCGTCGTGTTCCCAACATACGAAAGCGGCTACCTCGTTGAAAACTGCACCTTCTTCAAACACATACCTTGTGCCGTCTGCACCTGTAATTTGAATAGAGGTTTGACCATCAACTGTCACAGAGTCGAAATTTTCAAACGGTTCATCAAGAACAGAACCAACTATTTCCAATTCACAATTACCAGACTCACAGTACATTCCATTAATTCCTATAACAGCTGTAAAAACCACCTCACCATCACCAGAGAAATGGATCATATCGCCATATTTTACTTGTTCAGCGATTGGTGCAAATTCCGGACTTTCAGTACCCAGCGTATAAAAATTACAAAGCACTCTATGCCCTGTTGGAGTTGAATCCCACAGTTCAGGAATCGCTACCAGTACAGACGTAGCCTCAACATCAATGACAATCATTTCACTACTCTGCCCTACCTTCGCAGAAGACGGCAAACTGGAGAATACAGAAAGACTTGCCGTCAAGGTCGCAATTGCAGTGACAAGTACAAGCTTTTTTTTCATAAAATCTTCCCCCTTAATAGCCAATATTAGGATTAACTCCATAGAATTTCAACAAATGACTGTTCATAACAGTACCACTAGCATACAAAAATTCAAAAGTTAAACTACTAACATGTCTTGCAGTGTTAACTGCAAGAACTGTATTTATTCTTTCACGGAAATTTTCGTTTTCATAAATATCTGTTACAGTATAAGCTGGTCCGCCACTCATTCCAGCATACATATCGTTAGTATAATACAGTCGCTGTTCATTGGAACTTCTATCCTTAGACTCATGCCCAACTGATGTAGAAACATATTTATTCGCATCATCTGGAAATCCCGAAACAAAAATTTTTACTTCATCCATGTTGTTGATATAATTCGGAGACGGAATGCCAAGCCTAAAATGCGTATACGAACTCAAATCTTCACTGACAGTTACAAGAGCATAATCATATGGAGATGCCGCACCTGAATCTTTAGGAGACGCAATATCAACATAACCCTTTGGAATATGAATCTCTTCCACAGTATATTTTTTGGAAGGAATCACATTTCCATTCACATCACACATAGTAACCGCAGCTCCCTTATAGAATTTATCCACAATATTAGTCGAGGTTGACTTATAATTAAACACACAATGTGCGGCAGTTGCGATTGTATGATCACCAACGATAAATCCCGTTCCAGAACTTCCATTAACAGTAAAATATACAATGCCATCCATACCATTACCATTTACTCTGTAATAATCACCATCTATAGTACTTACACTGTTCAACTCATTTGCATCCAAGGAACTTGTTTGTACTTCTGGTTTTATCTCCAAAGTATAGGTAGTGTAAGTGCGTTTACTACAATCAAACTTGTAGTACTCTCTTGAATCTTCGACAGCAGCATACGGCTCAGCGATTTCTTCAGACGGAAACAGTACACCTTCTACAAATTCTGACTCTGCAAGCATCTCTTCCGAAACAATTTGCTGTGGATTCAGATTCTCTGTAATATCCACAAATTTTACGGAATGGGGAAGACTAACAAGCTTTGCCATTATAGCTAGTGAGTCAGCATAATCAATTATCTTATTCTGGTTAATATCAAGATCAATCGAAGAAGGAAATGAATACTTCCCATTTAAAAAGTCGTTCATACAGAGAACATCCCTGATAGAAACTGTACCATCACGATCTATATCACATCTATCATAGGCAGATGCTCCCATTGGTACAGCTCCTGCACAGAGACTAAGCGAAAGAAGCCCAGCCACCAGACTCTGCACAATTTTTTTCTTCTTGTACAGTACAATCATCCTCCTATTAATGTATCTTCATAATAATAGCATATCACATTTCTGGAAAAATTTCAATCAAATTCAGAAAAAATTTCCTAAAAATTCTTTTTTTGTTAATGATTCATAAAGTCATAATCCATATTCTGTAAGTATCAACAAAGAGGCTATTGCTCCCTTTATTTTTGTGCAACAGCCTCTTTGGCAACTTCAATATTTACTGGGCAGCATATGCTTTCAGAGAAACACCCTCCAGCATACCAGAACCCACCTGTGCGGAGTAGCTCAGGATCAGTGCTGCATCTTTTGCATTAATTGCACCATCGCCGTTCACGTCGGCAGCTTTGCTTTCGGAAGTATTCATCTTACCAGCACCGCCGACACCATAAAGAGCAATTTCTTCCAGGATTACAGCCGCATCCGCACTATCTACTTTATCATCGGAATTGACGTCGCCGTCTTCATTCTTGCGGATATAGATCATCTGACCAGTTTCTTCCGTATATTTTCCGGGCTGACTGCCAGTGTAGCCACTGGTGTTTTCCCACTCAATGAAATCAGCCAGTGTGTCATAGTCAATCTCGTTTTCTACTACATACTCTATCTCGTCAGCATCCGTAATTCTCACAACCACACGCTCATCCGTCACGACAGGTGCAAAGCTTTTAAACCATCCACCAAGAACAGAACCAGATTTTACCATTTTGCCCTCCCCGGAGGTGAAAGACATATCGTCAATTCCGGTTTTGCCTGCAAAAGTCATTTCGCCAGTACCGGTGTAGTAGATTACATCGCCATATTTGAGACCTGGGGCAATCGGAGCGAGTTCTGGACTGTTCATATCCAGTCTATAGAATCTGCAATGGATATCGCTCTGGTCAGGCATTACACCAACACCGCCCCAAGCTACCAATGCATAATCATCCGTGACATTCAGCACGAGCATTTCATTGCTTTCAAAGACTTCTTCAGGGTCTGAAACCGCAGTACCATCACTAAAACCGGTATCAGTGTTTCCATTTGAGAGCATCCGTACCGGAGACTGGTCTTCTCTGGTTTCCAGATAACACCAATCTTCCACAACAAGCTCTGTGCCATCCTCAAGCGTCACCTGGACTGCTGTCAGATCTCCATCTGTATAAGGCTTGAAATTTTCAAGTGGTGTATCAAAGATAGACCCTGTTATCTCAAGAGTATCATTTGTTTTATTTTCTTCGTAATTATTCATATCCATATACAAAAAATGACTTCTCTCTAATGAACTGCCATTTTCAGAATGATAATGGACAATGTCACCCGGTTTCAACTGTTCAATCACCGGCTCAAAAATACCACATGTCCAGACACTCAGCCGCCAACAATCATACATGAAAAGTCTTCTTGCATATTCTTCCGAACCATAGTCAAAACCGTCTGACTTCATATCATCTATAAGATATGAATGGTATGCGGGGAGATAACTTGTGTTTACTAACCAAGCCCTTGTGTTGGAAGAATCAACAGAAATAACGACAAAATCCATCTCCCAAGTGATATCTTCAAGCGGTGTCTCTGGATCAATCAATTCATGACCATTAAAAACATTATCCAAAACCACAGGCTTTGCAGAAACTGGCACACCAGAGAACACAGAAAGACTCGCCGTCAGAGTCGCAATCGCCGTAGCAAGTGCAAATTTCCTTTTCATAAAATCATCCTCCTGACTTAATGACCAATATAAGGGTTATTCTTATAAAACATCAACAAGAAACTGTTCACAGCAGAAGCACTACCACAACCAGCACCAGAACCAGTATTAGAACAAATTCCAACAGCTGTGTATATTATCTTATAATAATTTCCATTCTGTTTAATTTTTGTTACAGTATAAACTGGTCCACCATTCATTCCAGCATTACATCTGTTAGTATAGTACAACTGCTGTTCAGTAGAAGGTTTCGTACTATCTTCATATCCAACGGACGTATAGACCCGGTCATCCCTTTTTACACCTTCTGGGAAGCCTGACAGTGTCAGTGGCACGTCTTCACCCATATCATTAAGATAATCTGTAGAGGGAACACCAAGCTCAAAATGGGTGTGTTTACTCAAAGGCTCACTGACAGTCAAAAGAGCATAAGTCAAACTTGAACTCTGATTATCAACATAACTTTTCGGAACATGAATCTCTTTCACAGTATATGTTTGATCTTCCACATATCCATCTGTGTCACATGTCTGAACCTTAACTTTGGCAAAACCGTCCGCAATGGTTGAACCAGTATTCGCCCAAAGATTTTTAGCATCAGTTGCGATTACATAATCATCTACAATAAACCCTGTCGCTTTTGCAGTATAATTTCCTTGATCTAATGTATACTCAAGTCTTACAATACCATCAATTCCATTACCGTTTGCATTATAATAACCACTGACTCGATTATCATTTACGCTGTCTGGTTCGTTTGCATCCAAAGAGGCTGTCTGTGTTACCAATTCCGGCTGTAACCTATAGGAAGTAACAGTCTTCTTAGTGCAATCGTACTTGTAATAAGTCCTCGGTCCACTGATTACATACGGTTCAGCGACTTCTTCAGATGGAAACAGCTCACTTGCCGCAAACAGCTCATCTTCCTCAAATTCTGCGAGCATTTCATCTGGAATAGTCTGGACAGGATTTTGCCCATCTCTGAGATCAATAAACTCTGCAGTGGTATAAGATGCATAACATCTTGCAAAAATTTCGTCAAGGTCACCGGAATCAATTATCTTATTCTGATTGGCATCCAAAGAAGACGGAGAAACCACAGAAAAATTTCCTTTCAAATAGTCCCGGAGGTAATAGTAATCAGTTATATTAACCACACCATCATGATTCACATCACATTCCGTGTAGTCAGCTGATACCCCCATTGGTACGGTCGCCGCACAAAGACCCAGTGAAAGCACTCCAGCCACCAGACTTTGCACGATTTTTTTCTTCTTGTACATTGCAATCATCCTCCTATTAATAGATCTCCTCGGAAGTCTAATATAATTGACTTACATCATAATAATCTGCCAGTACTTCCTGTGTTAACTTGTTGTTAATATAACCTTTGTTTTTTTCAACAAACTGAAGTATTCTGAACTATCTTCATACTGGCTTACACCCACAAAACTACTGAACATTCCAAATTGTCAAAATTGTGGATTATGAAGTCAACAGTGCATTTTTTTAGTTCTTCATCTAACGCTCTGTTTATCTCCTGAATGAATTGTCCTTTCAAATCCGTATTCAGAAAATCCTCCCGTAAATCTCTCATAAAATTTTCTCTTTCTATATATAAACCGTCTGAAATTAAGCATTTTCTTACATCGGAATTTTAATTTTGTATAAATAGACAAAAAAAGAACAATTTAATGTCATTTAATTGTTTGATTTTTTCATAGGTGCTACAGAATACAGCCATGGACGAATCTCTTTTGACATATCCAAAGTATTCACTTTCTTACACAAGACCAGCATAACTTCCTGTGTACAGTCTGCATGGAAATCTCCATACAGTCGATTATAGCAGTAATGAAATATTTCTCTATAGTAGACCTCCTCGGAAGCTAATAAATCAAGATATATGTTTGTCGAAATATCGAGTGTTGAAATTGAAATGTCTGTTTCGAGATTTAAGTTTCCGAGGAAGTCTAATATATACTTTATAATAATAGTATATCATATTTCTGGAAAAATGCCAACCAAATTCAGAAAAAATTCCTTAAAAATCCTTTTTTTGTTAATGATGCACAAAACAAAAGTCCACATTCTGTAAATACAAACAAAAACCGCAGGATTCCCATAATCCTGCGGTTTTATCTGTTCTTATTTATGATTATGATCTGTGCCGATAATTGCTCGCAGATGTTCCAGCAGATCCCCGCCGGAAACAGAAATATTCCCGACATTCTCACAGATCTTTTCCAGATATTCCAGTTCTTTGAGCTTATAGAGCGTCTGGTTCTCATCCATAAGCTTTGCCGTATTCAACAAGGATCTTGTGGATGCGACTTCTTCCCGGCGGGCAATCACATTTGCCTGTGCCTTTTTCTCGGCTAACAACACAGAGTTCATGATATTCTGGATCTCGCCCGGCAGGATAATATCCCGGATTCCTGCATCGGACACCCGGATATATAATTTCTCCGCTTTGGGACTCAGAATTTCCGTTAATTTTCCACTGATGGCATCCCTCTGTGTGAGAATCTCATCCAGTGTAAACCCTGCAATAAATTCCCGGACTGTGAGCTGCACAGCCGTTCGGAACTGATCCTCATGATTTTCAATTTCCAGGCAGGCTTTCACGCAATCCGTCACCTGAAAACTGCACACGAAATTCAGCCGGATATTGACTTTATCTTTGGTCAGGATCTCCTGCCCTGTAAGCAGCAATGATTTCTGAGTGGTATCAATATATTTCACAGTATAAGTCAATCCGCCACAGTGCGAGAAATAATAAACCCCGGGATCGAGTGCCTCCTGGAATTTCTCATTCCGGAATAAAATACCTGTCTGGTTTTTAGGGACTGTCAGACGTGACAAACATCCTGCCTTATAGAGTCTCTCACAGAGCTGCGGATCATTCGGGATCTGTGCATTTTTAATATCATAGAGTTCAAAGCTGTGCTTTTGCGACACATTCCAGTAGAGATAATTTCCGGGTTTGAGAATCTCCTTGAAATGTCCGTCGATATTATGAACAGCCGCCTGATCATCCGGGACATCCTGTGAAATCGTCTGTGCTTTGAAATTTTCATCCTGCAAAAAACAATCCAGCATTGCCTGATCAAATTTTCCGGTCAAAGATTCAGAAAGTTTTACGGTCTGGATCTGTTTATTCAGGTTGACACTGTAAGTACCTGCACTGAGCATTTTGATAAACTTACCTTTTTTGAATAGAAATCCTCTCTCGGATTCTGTAATTGTGATTCTCAAAAAAATCCCTCCAGTCTTTGAGAATGCAAAAAAATCTGATCACTACAATCCAGTGACGGCAGATGCTTTGAGGAAATCCAGGGCAATACCGGGGATCAAAGGCTTATTGCCAGTATCCTGAGTATTGTCCTGAAAGACCGGTATCCGGCTTCCGGCAAGGTCAGGGGACTGCTGTCCTAGATGTTTCATAGAAACAATACAGAACAAGATCAGAATTTTGCTTAGCAGAAAAATATTCCCTTAATATTTCCTTTTTTCAGTATGATTGTACTGATAGAAGAACGGAGTCGAACCGTAAGAACCGCTAGCCCGCAGGCGGAGCTTTTCTTTGCCCATAATGCTATTCAGAACTCCTTGTGTTCCAAAGGAACAAAAGTCGTTTACTCAATGCGTCGTGAAATTTTTCATCAGTTTTGCCATACACACCCGGTAAAACCGGGGCGCAGCCTTGTGCGATCCAGACACACAGACCGACAAAAAACCTCAATTTCTATTATAGCATATTATAATTCCCTTGTCAAGATCCGTAAAAATCCGATTTATTTCATAGAGATTCTGTTTTTCAACCTGATATTCGTAAAAATTCACAAGAATGCGCCCGACTTTTTTCGACAAAGTCTTGTGTAGTTTCCATAAAATTCAAAAACGATACTAGACAAATTGCCGACAGTTGGTTACTGTTTTGTTTTTCCTGTCATTAATTTGTAATTAACAGGGGGCAAAAACAGTATAATTTATAAATTATTAAAAATTTCATTCATAATTTTATGTGCAATTTTACTATGAACTGGTTGCTATTCCGGTGTGAATCTTGGTAGTTTTATAGAAATAATTCTGAAAAGCTTGCCATTTGGGGAAAAATATGCTATGATAGAGTTGATAAAAAAAAGGGAACGTTTGATAACATTCTGTTATCGCCCATAGCATTCTATATTATATCATAATTTTTTGACAGAAAGGATTGAGTCGATGAGAAAGGCAAAAGTTGCGGCAATTACAATGGGAATTATTGCTTCCTGCCTGGGGGGCTGCTATATCGTAACAGATGCGGCTACTGTAAAATTAGATGACAGTGTAGCAGGCACACCGGAGAATCCCCAGCCGATCAGTGCAACAAAAAATAAAAAAACTGCCGCTACTAAAACTTCTATCAATACGACCTTGGCAAGCAAAAAGAAAAATGCAATCAGGCATCACAACAGAACGCTTGCAGCAGCACCGGAACAGGAAATTTCTATCGAAGAAATTCCGGAGACCCCAGCAGCTCCTGTGGAAAACAAAGAGGAACTTGCAGAAAAAATCACGGAAATCAACAAAGTTTCTGAAATTCAGGAAGAAATAGAACCAGTAAAGACCACAGAGACTACGAGAATTTTCGTCAAGTCCATTCCGGTTTCCAGTACCAGAAATACTATTACTGAAATGGAAGAACCAATAGAAGAGACACAAGCAACAGATCCTGTGATCTTTACAAAACCAGTTTCTGAAACAACGGAAGAACCAACAGAAGAGACACAGGTAACAGATCCTGTCATCTTCATAAAACCGGTTTCTGAAACAATGGAAGAACCAACAGAAGAGACACAGCCAACAGATCCTGTAATCTTCACAAAACCGGTTTCTAAAACAACGGAAGAACCAACAGAAGAGACACAAGCAACAGATCCTGTGATCTTCACAAAGCCCGTTACTGAAACAACAGAACAGCCAGCAAAGACAACAACTGCTAGAAATAAAAAGGCAAAGCCGAAAACGGCTACTACATCCTCCACAACTGCTAAAAAAGCAACCACTACTTCCACAACAAAAGCAACTACAAAGGCAACCACAACAACCTCCACTACAACAACAACGACAACTACATCTACAAGCACAACAACTACCAGCACTTCCACAACACCAGAACCGATTGTTACAACAATTGCTGAAACTGTTCCACAGATACAAAACCCGGAAATTGTTGACGTTTCTGAATTGTATCTGGAAAATATCTTTGATACAGTACAAGAAAATCCTGCAATCACAATTGAGGAATTTCCGCAGGAAGACACTGCACCACCTGTGGAGGAAGATCCTACAATCATGATTGAGGAATTTCCACAGGAAGAAACTGCACCACCTGTACCAGAGGAATTTGTCCCGGAAGAACCTATCATTGATTTTGAAATCATTGAAATAGAAATACCAGAACCGGATACAATCTCTGTCCCTATTTCTGATGGCGATTATGTTCTGCTCTGCAATGCTGTTGCACATGAAGCAGGTTCAGACGGCATTTCCATTGAAAACAAAGCAAAAGTCGTAGAAGTTATCATGAACCGTGTGGATTCTCCCAATTTCCCGGACACTGTCTATGGTGTCATCACACAGAAATCCCAGTTCAGCGGTTCATCCAGTTATGCCAATCTCTCAAGCTATACAAGCAAGGTCACACAGAATGTCATATCTGCTGTGGATCTCTATTTTGAAGATCCGTCTGCATTTGATCATGGTTATTTATATTTCTATGGTGATGGTTCTCAGAATCATTTTAGCCAGTATTAATTAATTATCTATTCAAAGCATATTGGAGCTGTTTGGAACAGCTCCAATTCGTTTTACTTTTTATCTGCATCATTTTATCCCTGCTTTCACCAAGAAAGCAGGGATTTTTTTGATAAACTAAGAAGAACGGCAAAACTGCCGTTCTTCTTGCATAACCTATCTGCAAATCAGATTATTCATCATCTTTTCTGCGTGTCAGGAAGAGTGCGATTCCGGAAACTGCAAGTAAACTAATTGTTACTTCAATCTCCCTAGAGCCTGTTTTCGGACTAGCACTTGCTGGTGTATTGTTGGAAGTAGTTCTATTTGTTGCAGGTGTAGTAGATCTTGAAGCTGTGTTGGTATTGGTTCTTACTGTAGTATTTCTTACTGTATTCGTTCTTGCTGTGCTGGAAGAACTTGAAATTAGTGTGGTAGTACTTGTAGTAGTTGTTGTTTCCGTAGTAGTTGTGTCAGTAGTGGTAGTCGTTTCAGTATTTGTATTTGTGGTTGTAGTAGTAGTCTCTGTTGTTTCTGTAGTAGTTGTTTCACTCGCTGGTGCAGCGGATTCCTTCGTTGTAGCTGTTGTTGTTGTCTCAGTCCAATCGATCCAACTATTACCTTCGCCATGAGATGTTGTTGTTTCAGAACCATCAAAAGGTTTCACAATTTCGCCATGAGATGTCGTTGTCTCAGTCCAATCCATCCAACTATTACCTTCACCATGAGATGTTGTTGTTTCTTCCTTTTTCGCTTCATCAATCATGACAATCACATCATCCTCTGCAACTACATTGCTGTCTACGGTTGTCAATTTGCCATTTTCAATTACAAATGTAATATCTGTTGCAACTTCATAACCATCCGGAGCTGTTACTTCATGTAATGTGTAAGTGCCATTTGGCAGATTGCTGACCTCTGTGATACCATTGCCGGAAATCCATACCAGTGCTTCACCGGAAGCATTCAATGCTGTGCCATTTCCGCCAACTGCTAAAGAATTTTCTTCAAATGTGATGGTATTGCCATTCTTGTCTTTTCCCGTCAATTTCAGGATTGCACCCTCAACTTCGTTGCCAGATACATCCTGTTTGTCGATCTTAACAGTTGCCTTAGTTGCCTCGTCGACCATGACAATCACATCATCCTCTGCAACAGTGTTGCTGTCTATGGTTGTCAGTTTGCCTTTTTCAATTACAAATGTAATATCTGTTGCAACTTCATAACCATCCGGAGCTGTTACTTCATGTAATGTGTAAGTTCCGTTGGGCAGATTGCTGATCTCTGTGATACCATTTCCGGAGATCCATGTTAATGCTTCGCCAGAAGTATTCACTGCTGTGCCGTTTCCGCCGACTGTCAAAGAATCTTCTTCAAATGTGATGGTATTGCCGTTCTTGTCTTTACCTGTCAATGTCAAGGTTGCACCTTCAACTTCTTCACCAAATACATCCTGTTTGTCAATCTTAACAGTTGCCTTGGTTGCTTCATCAACCATGACAATGACTTCATCCTCTGCAACAGTGTTGCTGTCTACAGTTGTCAGTTTGCCTTTTTCAATTACAAATGTAATATCCGTTGCAACTTCGTAACCATCCGGAGCAGTTACTTCATGTAATGTGTAAGTGCCATCCGGCAGATTGCCGATTTCTGTTACACCATTTCCGGAGATCCATGTTAATGCTTCACCGGAAGTCTTGACTGCTGTGCCATTTCCACCGACTGTCAAGGAATCTTCTTCAAATGTAACAGTATTACCGTTTTTATCTTTGCCTGTCAATGTCAAGGTTGCACCCTCAACTTCTTCACCAAATACATCCTGTTTGTCAATCTTAACAGTTGCCTTGGTTGCTTCATCGACCATGACAATCACATCATCTTCTGCAACTGCATTGCTGTCTACGGTTGTCAGTTTGCCTTTTTCAATTACAAATGTAATATCTGTTGCAACTTCATAACCATCCGGAGCTGTTACTTCATGTAATGTGTAAGT
>CAMWOX010000033.1 GCA_947175975.1 uncultured Ruminococcus sp. | reverse complement strand
ATAATGATCCGACTCAAACAACTACATCCAGCAGTGATAATGATCCGACTCAAACAACTACATCCAGCAGTGATAATGATCCGACTCAGACAACTACATCCTCCAATGCTGATATTGACGGATCTGGTACAACAACCTCTTCCGATGGTGGCGACAATCCGCAGGAAACAACCACAACAGCAGCTAGTGATTTTGTAAAGGACATCAGATTTGATGTAGATGGTGACGTTGATGGTAACAGAAACTTCTACTTCTCTCATGATCCGAGACCGTTCCAGGTGGATGATCTCGTCAGATCCGCAACTGTGAAAGAAGTTGTAGAATTGGATGGCAAAGAGTATGAAACTGATGTTCCGGTAGATAAATCCAAGATTGCATTTGGTCTGGATAGTTCTGCTCCGGATGCAAATCTCAACCCCGCTGCCATTGTCAAGAAGATGGAAGCCGCAGGTCAGGAGTTTACTTACACTCTCACACCTCTGTACATTTTCTATGACGGCTATGTAGCTGAAACACAGGTTTATATTTACATTGGTGTCAAGGGCGATACTAACCTGAATGGTATTGCAAACGCTATGGACTCCGGTAAAATTCTGGTTTATGCTGCTGAATTTGGTTCTGGTCAGAAAACATATCTGACAAGCGAGGATGGTGATACTGTCAATCAGGCTGTGGAGGCATTGGCATGGTTCCTGTCTGATGTTAACACAGAATCCAGAGACCTGGGTGAAACAAGCAATGCTGACGGCGACGAACCTGTAACAATCAATGCAAAGGACGCTGCTTACATTCTGACTTATGCTGCTGTTTTCGGTTCTGGTAAGGGCGATAAGACTGACTGGGTAACAGACGTGTTGAATCCAAACGATGATAGTTCTTTTGTATTGCCGAAGTTCACAAAGGAAATCTTTGACTGGAAAGCACAGAACAGCTAATTTGATTGATAAAATAATTCATTTGTGAGTATGATGCACTGTGCAGCTGCTTCTGCACGCTGTACGGTGTATCATTTCCATGAATCATTAGAAATCCGTTGAAAAAATGTAAAAAATCATGGTGTTTTTCTGATAATTATAGTAATCTGCGATAAAATCGAAAAAAGAGCTTGACAAATGCAAAAAAAGATGCTAAAATAACAATAACGGATTACTGCTTGTAAAAAGCATTTTGATTTAGCAGAATCTGTAATCGAAGAATGCCGGGTTTCATGATATGATGAACATCCGAAAATCCGCAATTGGCTGTTATACACCGTATGAGCAGTGTTCGGTATTTGATATGCCGTACGGCGTGTGATATAAATTTATCTGAAAGGAAAATAATGAAAATGAAGAAATTTAGCTTTAAGAAAGCATTGGCAGCAGTCGCTGCATTGTCCGTGGTATCTTGTGCTACACTGCCGTTTGCTGCTATGGAAGTTTCTGCTGCTGCTGGTGATATTACAGTCAGCATTGATCAGCAGACCCTTACACTTGATGAATTGGCAGCAAAAAACTATCAGGTTCCGATCTATATCAGAATGAGTGAAGGTCATCCGGGTCTGAATGCTGTGGAGTGTGGCTTTACAGTACAGCGGAATGAAAACAATAAATCAACCAGCAACCCTACGTTTGAGACTGTTAATAAATCAACATCAGCAAAAACTCTGGGCGGCGAAGGACTTGACATTCGTATGACGAATGCAACAAACGTTGTAGATGGTGAGTACATTACATGGATGACATGGGCAGCTGATGAGGATGATGATGAGTTTGCATCCATGCTTCTGGTTATGATAACTGTTCCGGCTGATGCACAGGTTGGTGATCAGTTTGATATTGTTTACCGTACAAAAGGTGCAAATCCGGAGAATCCCTCCAAAATTAGCCCCCACCTGTTCTCCAACGTTGCCAATGTTGACTATGTAGCAGCTGGCGATGTTGTAGGTATAGATGGCTTTGTTAAGATTGATGGACCGGAAGAGACAACAACTACAACTACTGCAACCACAACCACAACCACTTCCACATCCACAACGACTTCCACATCCACTACAACAACGTCTACATCCACATCCACTTCTACATCCACTTCTACTTCTACATCCACCTCTACTTCTACTTCCACATCTACCTCTACATCCACAACACCAACAGAGACAACCTCTTCTTCTACTACAGATTCCACAACATCCTCTTCTACTACAGATTCCACAACATCCTCTTCCACAACAACTACACCAGCTGGCAATAAGAGCAGCAGCACTACTAAAAAGAATAACAACACAAGCACAACCAAGAGTACAGCAGCAGCCACAACAGTTGCTTCCTCTCCGAAGACCGGTGTTGCAGACATCCTGCCGATCGCTGGTATTGCAGCAGCAGTTGCAGTTCTGGGCGGCGTAGCAGTTGTTTCCAAGAAGAAGAACGACGACTAATTAAAAAATACATGGCAAATGCATTGCATTTCAGAAGCAGACTTCCTGTTTACAGGGAGTCTGTTTTTTTAGAAAAATTCCGGCTGTGTGGATTCGTACAGCCGGAATGGTTTATATTCTATTCTTCTTCTTTCTGATGCATATAATATGCCAGTGTCATCAGACTGTCTCCCAAATGAACGTTTTCAACGATCACATCCGGATTATTGATTTTCAGATCAAAATGACTGAAATTCCAGAAACCTGAAATGCCCAGCCGGATCAGTTTCTCTGCAAGTTGTTGTGCCGCATGTTTGGGAATGCATAACACAGCGGCTTGCGGATGATGCAGCTGACAGAAATTTTCCAGCGATTCCATCGGCATAATGGTCAGTCCTGCTGTGGAAGTCCCCTGGATCAATGGATTTTCGTCAAACAGTGCAATCAGTTTGCAGCCACGTTTTTCAAAATCCATATGGGATGCAATCGTTTTGCCCAGATTACCTGTTCCGATCAGGATGACTCCGGTTTGTTTGTGAACACCCAGAATATCACCGATGATCTGACGCAGTTCTCCCACATGATAGCCATAACCCTGTTGACCGAATCCGCCGAAATAATTAAAATCCTGTCGGATCTGTGATGCAGAAAAGCCCATCCGCTGTGCAAGTTCTTTGGAAGAGATTCTAACGAGTCCCTCCCGTTCCAGTTCGCCGAGAAATCTGTAATATCTCGGCAAACGGCGGATTACAGGTGTGGAAATCACTTGTTTTTCCATAATTTCGCCTTACTGCATCAGTGCAGAAAGTCTTGTGTTAATTTCTTCCAGAAATTCTTTGGAATTTACCTTGCGTTTGTTCTCCAAAGAAGATAACAGATACAGATCTCCTGTCATGATACCATCTTCAATTGTCTGGATTGTTGCTTTTTCGAGCATATCCGCATAGTGCATCAGTTCCGGGATCTGATCCAGTTCGCCACGTTTGCGTAAAGCACCGCTCCATGCAAAGATCGTTGCCACAGAATTTGTGGAAGTTTCTTCACCTTTGAGATGCTTGTAGTAGTGTCTCTGCACAGTGCCGTGTGCGGCTTCGTATTCGTAGACACCAGTCGGGGAAACCAGAACGGAAGTCATCATTGCCAAAGAGCCATATGCTGTGGAAACCATGTCGGACATGACATCACCATCATAATTCTTGCAAGCCCAGATATAGCCGCCGTTGGAACGGATGACTCTTGCAACAGCATCATCAATCAGCGTGTAGAAATATTCAATGCCGGCAGCAGCGAATTTTTCTTTGTATTCAGATTCAAAAATTTCAGCAAAAATATCCTTGAATCTGTGATCGTATTTCTTGGAAATCGTGTCTTTTGTTGCAAACCAGAGATCCTGTTTCAGATCCAGTGCATAATTAAAACATGCTCTTGCAAAGCCTGCAATGCTGTCATCCCGGTTATGAAGTCCCTGAATGATGCCGTCTCCTGTAAATTCATGGATCAGCTGACGAGTTTCCTTGCTGTCTTTGTCCGTGTAGACTAATTCCGCCTTGCCGCCTGCGGAAACCTGCATCTCCGTGTTTTTATAAACATCACCGTACGCATGACGTGCAATCGTGATCGGCTTTGTCCATGTGGGAATATATGGTGTGATGCCTTTTACCAGGATAGGAGTCCGGAATACTGTGCCGTCCAGAATGGCTCTGATCGTGCCGTTGGGGGATTTCCACATCTCGGAGAGATTGTATTCCGGCATTCTTGCGGCATTCGGTGTGATCGTCGCACATTTGACAGCAACACCGTATTTTTTTGTTGCTTCTGCACTGTCAAAAGTGACCTGGTCTTTTGTTTCCTCACGGTGATTCAGACCAAGATCATAATATTCTGTATTTAATTCTACATAAGGCAGAATTAAAATATCTTTGATCCACTGCCAGAGGATTCTTGTCATTTCGTCGCCGTCCATTTCGACGAGAGGGGTTGTCATTTTAATTTTGTCCATGGGAAATTTCTCCTTTTGTGATATAATTTTTTTAAATATGCAAATAGTGATCTGCTGCCGGGTCAGCAAAGATAACTTTGATCTGATCCGGAATATAGCAATTAATTGCTTGTTCAAACATTGGATAGACTACTTCCCGGCGATTGCCGAACATGCCGCACCCGAATGCCCCCAGAATCAGAATATCCGGTTCATGATCCGCCGCAAGCATGATAATATTTTTTATCCGGTTCTGCATGATGGCATTTAATTTTTTCCCGGAAAAGAAAAATCTTGCAAAATTCCGGTTCACCGCCGGGCATGTGATAAAGTCACATGTCCGGGGAGAATCCAGCAGATTTCCGGCATGATCCCGGATTACCGGGACATGTTCCGAGTAGATCGCATAATTTGTATAATCCGGCAGGATGTGACAGCGATTATGCTCATAATATTTTTTCACTGTCCGGATCGTGTAATATAAGAAACTTGAACGGCAGAGAGCTTCTTCCTGGGCATTTCCTCCCAGAATATAAGCACCGCCTGGGAACATGGCATTTGCAAAATTCAAGGCAATGATTTTCTGATCTTCCGGTTGTGACAGAATGGCTGAAATCGTATCTGATTTCAGGATGTGATCTTGCAGGATAAATTTTTCTTTTCTCTGCATGGGATCTGCATAACCGCCATCAAATAGTTCCGAATGCATGGAGCTGTTTTCAAAATTCCGGAATATTTTATCATTCTGGAATTTGATTTGCAGAAAATTCATAATATGCGATATAATCATAGTTTCTCATGCCGGAAATAAGATATTCCCGGCACAGGAAAAATTATTATTTTAAATTCTCACGGGTGTAATCCAGCAGACCGCCGGCGAGCATAATATCTTTCGTTCTGCCTGTCATTTCGCAGAGTACCGGAATTTCCTTTCCGGTTGTCTTGTTGAGAATATTAAATTCTGTTTCGCCGTTCTGAATTTTCTCACGGATGCCAGCCAGTTCCAGTATATCGCCCTGGGAGATTGTATCATAATCGGACTCGTTGACAAATGTCAGCGGCAGAATACCAGCATTGACCAGATTTGCTCTGTGGATTCTTGCGAAAGATTTCACAAGTACAGCTTTGATACCTAGATACAGCGGAGCGAGTGCGGCATGTTCTCTGGATGAACCTTGTCCATAGTTAGAACCGCCCACAATGATGCTCTTGCCCAGTTCTTTTGCTCTTGCGGGGAATGTCTCATCGCAGACAGTAAAGCAATGCTGGGAGATTGCCGGGATATTAGACCGCAGAGGCAGAATCTTTGCACCGGCAGGCATGATATGATCCGTTGTAATGTTATCTTCCACTTTGAGTGAAACAGGTGCAGTGATAGAATCCTCTAATGGTGCAGTTTCCGGATAAGGCTTGATGTTAGGCCCTCTCAGGATTTCTACACTGTCTGCTTCTTCTTCTGATGCAGGAAGTGCAATCATGTTATCATGTACTGTGAATTTCTGGGGCAGTACAAATTCTGGCATATCGCCGATTTCTCTGGGATCTGTCAGATAGCCTGTTACTGCTGAAATGGCAGCAAGTTCCGGAGATACTAAATAGATTTGTCCGTCCTTTGTTCCGGAACGTCCCAGGAAGTTTCTGTTGAATGTTCTCAGAGAAATTCCCGCAGAATTTGGGGATTGTCCCATGCCAATGCAAGGACCACAAGCACTCTCCAGGATTCTTGCACCGGCATCAATCATGATGGATAATAAGCCCATATCTGCCATCATATTCAGAACCTGTTTAGAACCGGGTGCAATTGCCAGAGATACATCCGGATGAACGGTTTTTCCTTTCAGGATGTGTGCAACTTTCATCATATCCAGCAGGGAAGAGTTTGTACAAGAACCAATGCAGACCTGGTCAATTTTCAGTTTGCCGATTTCTGCAACGCTCTTGACATTATCCGGAGAATGCGGACATGCGGCAAGCGGTACAAGTTCAGACAGATTAATTTCAACAATTTCATCATAGACAGCGTCATCATCCGCTTTCTGTTCCGTCCAGACTTCGCCTCTGCCCTGTGCCTCCAGGAATTGTTTTGTAATTTCGTCAGACGGGAAAATAGAAGTCGTCGCACCGAGTTCAGCGCCCATGTTCGTAATCGTAGCACGTTCCGGCACGGAAAGCGTCTTTACACCCTTACCGCAGTATTCAATGACTTTGCCGACACCGCCCTTAACGGATAATCTTTTCAGGACTTCCAGGATGACATCCTTAGCCGCAACCCATGGAGACAGCTTTCCTGTCAGATTCACTTTTACGATCTTCGGATATGTAATATAATATGCACCGCCGCCCATGGCAACAGCAACATCCAGACCGCCTGCGCCAATGGCAATCATACCAATTCCGCCGCCTGTCGGTGTATGGCTGTCCGAGCCGATCAGCGTCTTTCCCGGAATGCCGAAACGCTCCAGGTGTACTTGATGGCAGATTCCGTTGCCCGATCTGGAGAAATAGATACCATGCTTCTTGGCAACAGATCCGATAAAGCGGTGGTCATCCGCATTTTCAAATCCATTCTGGAGCGTGTTGTGATCGATATAGGCAACACTGCGTTCCGTGCGGACACGAGGAACGCCCATTGCCTCAAATTCGAGATATGCCATTGTGCCGGTAGCGTCCTGTGTCAGTGTTTGATCAATTTTGATTCCGATTTCCTGACCTTTGACAAATTCACCGTCAACGACATGTGCCTTTAAAATTTTCTCTGTGAGTGTCAAACCCATTGTAATTCATCCTTTCTGGAATATTTATAATCTAATTATATACTAAAAAACAGAATTTGTCAACCATCTGGGAAACAAAACTTGTTTTCCAAAAAAATACCTGTATCATAACATTCCGTCATGATACAGGTATTTTATATTTTTTTCGTTTACCAGATAATTATCAATTATTTTCAGCATGACTGCAATATTATAATTCTGAAAACCTATCACAGAACAGAATCAGGGGTAATATTTCCATCCGGATTCCGGTACTTGTCCGGCTTGCGACGCTCGGAGCTGCCCGGAATCTGAACAGATCTAAAACAGTTCTGAATCTGCTGTGATGATTGCAGAACGAATTTTTGCAGTTATGATAAATTACTTGTTATTGATAGCAGCCTGTGCAGCAGCCAGTCTTGCGATCGGTACACGGAACGGTGAGCAGGATACATAGCTCAGACCGATCTTGTGGCAGAATTCCACAGATGTCGGATCGCCGCCGTGTTCGCCGCAGATACCCAGATGCATCTCAGGACGAACTTCCTTACCCATCTTGACAGCCATTTCCATCAGCTTGCCCACACCTGTCTGGTCGAGCTTTGCAAATGGATCATTCTCAAAGATCTTCTTCTCGTAGTAATCTTTCAGGAACTTGCCTGCATCATCACGAGAGAAGCCGTATGTCATCTGTGTCAGGTCATTTGTACCAAAGCAGAAAAATTCAGCTTCCTTAGCGATCTCATCAGCTGTCAGAGCAGCTCTCGGGATCTCGATCATTGTACCTACTTCGTACTTGAGATCTGCGCCTGCTGCTGCGATTTCAGCGTCTGCTGTCTCAACAACGGCTTTCTTGACGAATTTCAGCTCTTTGATTTCGCCTACCAGCGGAATCATGATTTCTGGAACAACATTCCAGTCCGGATGTGCTTTCTGTACGTTGATTGCTGCACGGATAACAGCTCTTGTCTGCATCTTTGCAATTTCAGGGTATGTTACAGCCAGACGGCAGCCACGGTGACCCATCATCGGGTTAAATTCATGCAGAGATGCGATAATTGCCTTGATTGTTTCCACAGATTTGCCCTGTGCGTCAGCCAGTTTCTGAATGTCGTCTTCTTCTGTCGGAACGAATTCATGCAGAGGCGGATCCAGGAAACGAATTGTAACAGGATTGCCTTCGAGTGCCTCATAGAGTGCTTCAAAGTCTGCCTGCTGCATCGGGAGAATCTTTTCGAGTGCTACTTCACGCTCTTCTACGGTATCAGCGCAGATCATTTCACGGAATGCAGCGATTCTGGATTCCTCAAAGAACATATGCTCTGTACGGCAGAGACCAATACCTTCTGCGCCGAGTTCTCTTGCTTTCTTAGCGTCAGCAGGTGTGTCAGCGTTTGTGCGGACTTTCAGAACTCTGTACTTGTCAGCCCAGTTCATAATTCTCTCAAATTCGCCAGCGATCTGTGCGTCTACTGTCGGGATGATGCCGTCATAGATGTTACCAGTTGTGCCGTCGATAGAGATTGCGTCACCCTCATGGAATGTCTTTCCAGCGAGTTCAAACTGCTTGTTCTCTTCGTCCATCTTGATGTCGCCGCAGCCGGAAACGCAGCATGTACCCATGCCACGGGCAACAACGGCAGCGTGAGATGTCATACCGCCACGAACTGTCAGGATACCCTGTGCGGACTTCATACCTGTAATATCTTCAGGGGATGTTTCAAGACGAACCAGAACAACTTTTTCGCCTTTTTCTGCCCATTCTACAGCGTCATCAGCAGTGAATACGATTTTGCCGCAAGCTGCACCAGGAGATGCGCCGAGACCCTTACCAATTGCCTGTGCTTTTTTGAGTTCTGCTGTGTCAAACTGTGGATGCAGCAGTGTATCGAGATTTCTGGGATCGATCATTGCAACAGCTTCTTCTTCTGTTCTCATGCCTTCATCTACGAGATCGCAAGCAATCTTGAGTGCAGCCTGAGCAGTTCTCTTACCATTTCTGGTCTGGAGCATGAAGAGTTCGCCGTGTTCTACTGTAAATTCCATATCCTGCATGTCTCTGTAGTGATTTTCGAGTGTCTGGCAAACGTTCTGGAATTTCTCGAATGCAGCCGGGAATTTCTCAGCCATCTGTGCAATCGGCATCGGTGTGCGGACACCTGCTACTACGTCTTCGCCCTGTGCATTGGTCAGGAATTCGCCCATGAGCTTCTTTTCGCCGGTTGCAGGATCACGAGTGAACGCTACACCTGTGCCGCAGTCATCGCCCATGTTACCGAATGCCATTGCCTGTACGTTGACAGCAGTACCCCAGGAGAACGGGATATCATTGTCACGACGGTAAACGTTTGCTCTGGGGTTGTCCCAGCTGCGGAATACAGCCTTGATTGCGCCCATGAGCTGTTCTTTCGGATCAGCCGGGAAGTCTTCGCCGATTTTTTCCTTGTATTCAGCCTTGAACTGACCAGCCAGTTCCTTGAGGTCGTCCGCAGTGAGTTCTACGTCCTGTGTAACACCCTTCTTTTCTTTCATTTCGTCGATGAGCTGTTCAAAATATTTTTTGCCGACTTCCATAACGACATCAGAGTACATCTGGATGAATCTTCTGTAGCAGTCCCAAGCCCATCTGGGATTGTTGGACTTTTCAGCCATGTAATTAACAACGTCTTCATTCAAACCGAGGTTCAGAATGGTATCCATCATGCCAGGCATGGAAGCTCTTGCACCGGAACGAACGGAAACGAGGAGCGGATTTTCCTTGTCGCCGAATTTTTTGCCGATTCTTTCTTCCATCTTGACAATGTTTTCTTCAATTTCAGCCATGATTTCGTCGCTGATGCCGCCGTCCTCATAGTACTGTGTGCAAGCCTCCGTAGTGATTGTGAAGCCCTGCGGAACAGGAATACCGAGATTTGTCATCTCAGCCAGGTTTGCACCTTTGCCGCCGAGGAGTTCCCGCATGTCAGCGTTGCCCTCAGTGAACTGATAAACATATTTCTTGCTCATTGGTCTATAACCTCCAGATTAGATTTTTTCCAGGCAGAAAAAGAAAGCTCTGCCGGAGTGTATTTCTATTATAACATATTCTGCAAAAAAAATCCACCGTTTTTTAGTAGAAATTCGAGGTTGATTTTACAGCACTTTTCACAAAAATTATGAATAAACTAAAAACTTTGCCGGAAAACAGAAAAACACCTACCGGACGGCAGGCGTTTTCTATCAGATTTTATTGTGCAATCAACATCTGTTTAAGAAGCAGAAGATCATAGATATTAATAATACCATCTTCGTGAAGATCTGCGCTCTGCCAGTTTTCCAGTTCACCAGAGCCAAGCAGCCACTTCTGCAAGATCACAACGTCTGTCACACCGACTTCGCCGTCATCATTCAGATCCCCGGGGGCGGAGTAAGGGGGAGCGTATAACAACCACTCAAAATCGGTTCTGCGGATTGCTTCGTGAAAATGCAGATAGATTTCTAATTTGTTTGTCATATATTCTGCGGAGTAGCCATTATATTCTTCTTCATCTAGTATGACACTATATGCATCGCTCCATTGGCAATAGCTTTTGTCATAATTAAATCCTGGAATAATTTCAGAGGGAATATTCAGAAATTCACAAATTTCCTCTTTTTTCTCTGTATCATGGATATTAACTACACCAAAATCAATACCCTCATTGAACCAGAAAATAATCTCTCCTCCAAGAGATCCTGTTTCCTTACTACGCAGTTTTTTATAGCATTCCTTTGCAGATTTTGGGACATCTTCGAGTGCCAGAAATTCTTCATCACTGAGGGCAAGAAATTCTTCAAAGCTGTAAGGAATTGTATAGAGATCATGTTCAGACAGCGAATCAGGCGGTTCGTAAGAGTTTATCATATCCCACAAAGCTTTTTCTTCTTCTGACATGGCTGGCTTTTCTGGATATAATTCCACAGAGGGGAAATCAGTTGTGCCTGTTTCTGCCCAGTATTCTTCCAATGAAGCACGCTGTTCAGGAGTCAGTTTTGCAAGAATGGCTTCTCTTTCCTCATCGGTGAATGTCTTTGCAGCAAATGCAGGAAAATTCCCCATAGTTGTGAAAAGCATAGCTACGGAAGCAATCGCCGCAAGAATTGATTTTATTTTTTTCATAAAACATCATCCTTTCCTATCAGATTTTATTGTTCAATCAACATGCACTTGAGAAGCAAGAGATCATAGATATTAATAATACCGTCTTCGTGAAGATCTGCACTCTGCCAGTTTTCCAGTTCACCAGAGCCAAGCAGCCACTTCTGCAAGATCACAA
>CAMWOX010000032.1 GCA_947175975.1 uncultured Ruminococcus sp. | reverse complement strand
GAAAGCGACCGGGGAAAATCCAGGTCGCTTTTTTGATCTGATTCTGATATTTAATGATAAACGATAAAAAACTATTGACAAAAATAAAATCCTGTGCTATACTGGAATCACAGCAAGGGAATACACCCGGAGCTGAATCAAATCAGGAATTATTTTTTTGGAGGTATTTATCATGAAAAACGCAAACATTGAAAAAGTCAACAAGCTTGGCAAGGTCAGCCGGATCATTCTTGTCATTATGCGTGTGCTCTGCATTGTGGGACTTGTGTGCTGTCTGGTTGGCACTGCCCTTGCAGGGTTCGGGATCAAGTCCGATACAGTTTTCCAGGTGACCGGCAATGCGTCCGCACAGATTGTAGTGGATGAAAATGCAGAGATCATTTTTCGGAATAACAAAGTCAAAGTTCATGGGCTGGAACTGAATCTTGAAGAGGATCTGGAAAATCTCACCGCACAGGATTTTAATTTGCCCGGCACAGATCTTGCAACAAATGTGGAAAAGTCCGAACGGGACGGCATGACGGTTTATGACATCACGGCGGATCTGAATACAGATGGTGTGGATCTTATCAAATCCAGTTTCACAAAAAAATGTCTGGAGGGTGCTTTGCGCTGTGCTGCTGTGCTGATTGCAGTCATTTTCGCCGGCAAATTTGCAAAGGCACTGGAAGTCTGTGAAACGCCCTTTGAAGAAAACGTCCTGAAAACCATGAAAAACTTCGGTTTCTCTCTGATCCCGACAGGACTTGTCTGTCTGAGTGACGGCGGTATTGATCTGACAGTAATTGTTCTGATTATTGCGATTATTATCTTCACATACATTTTCAGATATGGCGCAGAACTGCAAAAAGAATCTGACGAAACTGTATAATCTAATCAGCAGGAGGATTTTAAACATGGCAATTATTCTCAGACTTGACAGAGTTATGGCAGACCGGAAAATCAGTCTGAATGAACTCAGTGAAAAAGTGGGTGTCAGTAATGTCAATCTGTCCAAGCTCAAAACTGGTAAGGTCAGTGCAATCCGATTTTCAACACTGAATGCAATTTGTACAGCACTTGCTTGTCAGCCAGGTGATATTCTGGAATTTGTTCCGGATCAAGAAAATGCAGGTATATGAAAAGAAGCCGTATCTTTTATTTGAGATACGGCTATATGATTTTCGGTTATGGTTCTAAATCAAAAATCTGATGATAGAAATCTGCGTAATCTGTCCGATTTTCTTTCGTGAATGCAATCGCAGAAGACGGATGCAGGTTCATTTTACCAGTCAGAAGATACTGGATGTCATAGCCCCATTTCAGACCATCTTCTTTGAGTTTCAGGATGTAATCCTGATAGAATTGCAGAATGGGTGTGAGATTATATTTCGGATTTTTCAGGAATCCTAATAATAATTCCATTGCGCAGTTGCCTGCACCTCTGCCCATACTGCCAACGGTTGCATCCAGATAGCTTGCGCCCATGGAACAGCTTTCGACCGTATTGGCAAATGCCATCTGCTGGTTATTATGTGCATGCATACCAACAGCTTTTCCGACAGGTTCCATGTAGGACAGATACATTTTTGTGAGTTCCTGAATCTGTTCCGGGAACAGAGAACCGTAGCTGTCCACGATATAAACTGCTTTAATCGGGGATTTCGCCAGTAATTTCATAGCCTCTTCAATATCGGCAGTATTTGCCTTGGAAATTGCCATGATATTGCAGGTTGTCTCGTACCCCAGGCTGTCAGCGTATTCGATCATTTCAATTGCGGCAGGCATCGTATTAATATAAGTTGCCACACGAACCATGTCAATGACGCTTTCGGATTTGGGGAGCAAGTCACGCTGTAAATTTGTTCTGCCCACATCAGCCATGACAGACAATTTCATATCTGTTTCATTATTGCCAACGATCCGGCGCAGATTTTCTTCCTTGCAGAATTTCCAGTCGCCGAAGTCCTCAGGTTTGAATACATCTGTGTCAGCCAGATAGCCCATTTCCATGTAATCCACACCAGCACGGAGATTTGCCAGGTACAGTGCTTTCACAAATTCGTCCGTAAAGAAGAAATTATTGACAAGACCGCCGTCACGGATGGTTGCATCGAATACTTTGATGTCTGGTCTGTAAGTCATTAAATTGCCTTTTCTTTCCATAATAAAAATCCTCCTGAATTTTAATATTTTAAAGCGTTTAAGCTTTAAATCATTAGAGTTATTATATCGCATTCTTAGACAAATTGCAAGTGTTTTCTCAAAAAAATTTCATTTTTGGAATTTCTCATAAATTAAACAGACTTTTTTTGTGAAATATTAATGTTTTTACCATACATGATACTGCTCATTTACGAAATAGACGAGCTGGGACATGCATAGATTTTCAATTGGTGTATTATCATGCAGGGCTTTTACTAATACCTCAAATCTTGCACTGATCCTGACAATGTGCAGAATATCCTCCTGGGATGGCTGCATCTTCCGGAGATACTGTTCAACAGCATCTTCCATATAGCCATAACTGCGCACCTGAGATTTTTTCAGTTCAAATTCCGGCTTGCCATAGTTAATCACTGGGATCAGGGAATCATTGTCACGGAAGTTTAAAATGATCTGTGCGCAGATTTCCGGCAAAAATGCGGTTAATTCTGCTGCGATTGAGTAATCCGGACAGAGCGTGTGTATTTCATGAAAAATTTTCTGCTGGGAAGCTTCATCTGTGATAGCAAGCATTCTGTCAAGAGCCATGAAAGCAAGCTGACCGACATCCTGTTTCTCAAACGGACAGGGTCTAAAAGTTTCTTCTTTCTGGATCAATAACAAAAATTGCTTGTCCATGCGGATTTCCGGTTTTTTGAATGCCTCTTTCATGAGCAAATCCGTCAGATCAGGATAGACAGTATTATTAATCCGTACTTCGCAGACAGGTGTCTCGTGAATCCTGGAGCTGTATAATTTAATCCAGTAACAGCGTTTTGTGCCAAGGTATGCCGGAATTTCATGCTTGACGATTTCCCACAGATCCGTCCCCTGGGTATTTGTGCCACGGTGCAGAACGGGTTTTTCATCTGGCAGATAGAAATCGTGTGCTTCACCCATGATTTCAGAATGCATGATTTCTGATCCCTGGGAACGTAGAGCTTTCAGTACGAATTGCAGAACGCCGTCACAGAATCCCTCTGTGCCGTTTTTCATCGCCTGATCCGGATCATGTCCTAATCCGGCACAAGACTCCACAAGTTCCTCATCAAACCAGGGATGCTGTAACAGAAAAATCAGCTGTACGCTGAAACGGTTTTCTACCTGGTTCATTTGTCCAAATTCCAATCGGATTTTCAGATCCTGCTCCGGATAGTATAAACTATTATTCCGGAACTCTGCTCCTGGACATCGCTGTGCAACTAATGCAAGCAAGTCATTCCGATCTATTGATGGTGTGATCCATTCAGGATTTTCCATAAAAATAAAACCTCCGTTTTTTAAGCATTTCAGAATAATTTCAGTATAACACAAAAAAAGCGTTCTGTCAACAAAATAATTTTACTGAAAAACGGCTTGACAATTCCAGAAAAATGTACTATAATAAATAAGATACTGAATCTGATAGGGCAAAGCCCTGATTTTTTGTACCTGAAAGGAGAGCTACTCATGGAAAAGAAAAGAAGAATGTCAAGAGAAGGTTTTGAAAATCTCAAAGCGGAACTCGAAGAACTGATCAATGTCCAGCGTGTGGATGTTGCACAAAAACTGAAAGAAGCACGTTCCTACGGTGACTTGTCCGAAAATGCGGAATATGACGAAGCCAAGAATGAACAGGCTTTGCTGGAATCAAGAATCGCAGAACTGAAATATATTATCGAAAATGCAGAAATTGTGGATGATGATAGTCTCAATCTCGATGAAGTAGATATTGGAATGGTTGTGACACTGCGGAAAATCGGCACAGATAAGATTGAACAGCTCAAGATTGTCGGCACAAATGAAGCAAACTTCCTGGAGCATAAAATTTCTGATGAATCCCCCATTGGTAAAGCAGCAATGCATAAGAAAGTTGGAGATGCTTTTATTGTGGAAGCTCCGGCAGGAGAAATTAAATATGAAGTACTCGAAATTTCAAGAGAAATTCAGAAAGAAGCGTGAAATTTTATGCAGGAAAACAAAGAGAATGTCATTACTGATACCACCGATTACAGACAGATCCGTTTGGATAAGCTTAACTTGATGAAAGAATCCGGCGTTGATCCATTTACACTGACAAGCTATCCGGTTTCTGTCAAGAATGCACAGTTAAGGGAAATCTATGAGCAGAAAGAAAAAGAAATCCTGGATGCTGCCAATGGTGATGAAGAGAAAATCGCTGCGGGACTGGATGCGATCAAAGAAGAAACTATTCATATTGCAGGACGTATCATGAGCTGGCGCAGAATGGGTAAGGCGCATTTTTTGGATGTCCGGGATCATACAGACCGAATGCAGGTCTATGTTCGCATGAATGATATTGGCAAAGAGGCATTCGAGGCATTCCGGAAATGGGATATTGGCGATATTATCGGCATTGAGGGATTTGTGTTCCGTACTATGAAAGGCGAAATCTCTGTTCATGCCAAGAGTGTGACACTCCTGTCAAAATCACTGCTGCCTCTGCCAGAAAAATGGCATGGTCTGAAAGATCAGGATATGCGTTACAGACAGCGTTATTTGGATCTGATCTGTAATCCACAGGTGAAAGATACATTTGTGAAACGTAGCCAGATCATGCGTGAAATCCGGAATTATCTGGATAATCTTGGTTATGTGGAAGTCGACACGCCTGTACTGCTCCCGATCGAAATCGGTGCAGCAGCAAAGCCATTTGTGACACATCATAATACACTGCATATGGACATGTATCTGCGTATTGAAACAGAATTGAATCTCAAAAGATTGATTGTCGGCGGTTTCGATAAAGTCTATGAAGTCGGCAGAATTTTCCGGAATGAGGGCATGGATCCTTCCCATAATCCGGAGTTTACAACTGTTGAGATGTATCAAGCATATACAGATTATATTGGCATGATGGATTTGATCGAGAACATGTACCGGACAATCACCCGGAATGTCTGTGGTACGGATGTCATCACATACCAGGGAACAGAGATTGCAATCGGCAAACCCTGGGAGCGTCTGACCATGATTGAAGCTGTGAAGAAATACGCTGGTGTGGACTATTACGACTGGGCAACGGATGAAGATGCCAGAGCATGTGCAAAATCTCATCATGTAGAAGTAGAAGAGGGGAACACTGCGACAAAAGGGCATGTCCTGATTGCATTCTTTGATGCATTCGTAGAAGAAAAATTAATTCAGCCTACGATTATTTATGATTATCCAGTGGAAAATTCGCCGCTTGCTAAGAGAAAGCCCTCTGATCCGGCATTCACAGAACGGTTTGAGTATTTCATGTATGCAAGAGAAATGGGCAATGCATTCTCAGAATTGAATGATCCGATCGATCAGAAAGAGCGTTTTGAAAAGCAGGTACAGGCGAAGAGAGCGCAGGGCAATCAGAACTGCCAGGTGGATGAAGATTATATCACGGCTCTGGAATACGGCTTGCCGCCGACAGGAGGATTGGGCTTTGGTGTGGATAGATTAGTCATGCTGTTGACAGACAGTGCATCCATTCGTGATGTATTGTTATTCCCGACAATGAAACCGCTTGCACAGAATCTGGAAACAGCAGAATAATATTTCAGAACGGATTTCCGTGAGAAATCCGTTCTTTTGTTATAATTAATTCAGGAGTGTGAATTTTATGGCTGAGAAAAAGAAAGAGAAAAAACCAAAGCAAAAATCTGTTCTCGAAGTCGCTCGTGAACTGGAACAGCAGCAGCAGGAGCAGGAACGGCTTGCGCAAGAACTGATCCGGAAACAGAAAGAACAGGAACAGCTTGCCTATGAGGAAAAACTCAGACAGGAAAAATTAGAGCTGATCCGGCTCAAACAGGGTGTGATCGAAGAAAGTAATATGATCCAGGAAAAACAGGAAGAAGAGAAAAAATACAGCATTTCACAGAGAATTTCTGATTTTTTCTATCTCAATAAATGGTGGCTTGGAATTGGCAGTTTTTTCGCCGCATTGGCAGGTTTCCTGATCTGGCAGGTTGTCACAACGGTTCATCCGGATATGATTATTTTGCTGGTTGTAGATGATGATTTATTCAATGCTGCCTGCTCCGAGGGGATTTCTGATCTTTTTGAACAATATATTGATGATGTGAATCAGGATGGTGAAGTGATCGTAGATGTTTATTATATGCCGTCATCACCGGCAACACAGGACAGAGATGGCTACACAGGCGATAATGCTAAACTATTCGCTGAATTTCAGATCGGTGAGGCGGTTCTTGTGATTTCAGATTCTGATGCAGATGAATTTATCGTCCCGGAACATACACTCGTGAATCTGGAAGAATATTTCGGAGAATATCAGGAGACAGAAGAAATGCGGTTTATGCTGTCCGGGACAGATTTTGCAGATGTTCTCGAATATGATGAGCCTTTTGATGATGATATTTATATTGGCATCCGGCAAGTCAGGGAAACAATGGATTCCATTGAGGAAATGCAGGAAGTCTATGATATTTCATTTCCAGCACTTGAAAAATTTATTCAGGAATTTGGACACAAAGACTCAGATTCCTGAAATAGCAAAGCTGTTATGACAAAAATTCTGTCATAACAGCTTTTTTTCAGATGTTTTGTGATTTCTGAGATAATACAGGATACATAAAATCGTGAATGCTATCAATGCACCGCAGATTCCGCCGCAGGTGTCAATGATAACATCCCGGAGCTGTCCGCTTCGTCCAGGAACAAATAATTGATGCAATTCATCTGTGCAGGCATAGAGTCCGGTTGCTGTGACAGACCGCAGGAAACAGTGTTTCCGATCCTGAAAATATAAATAAAATAAGAATCCAAGAACGGCATATTCCGTAAAATGTGCTGTCTTTCGGACAACGAATGTCAGGCTTTCAGTCATAATTTCCTGCATTTCCGGCTCATAAGACGCATAATCCGGATAGATCAATTTTGAAAACAAGATACAGAACCTGGAGCTTGTTTCTGTGCTTTCATCTGCCGGTTGTGCAGAAAAGCAGAAAATTGCTGTCATAAGCAGGATTTCCAATAACAAAATCATTTTCTTGTACAAAATTCACGCCTACCTGTCTGGTTCTGCTTCGTAGAACATCCTATGTTTCCGGATGTTGTGACATCGTGTACTGTTTACCATTCCGATTGCAGTATACATGCAGACAACGGCTGTGCCGCCTGCACTCAGGAATGGCAAAGGAATGCCAATAACCGGCATAACTTTCAGCACCATGCCGATATTCATAAAACAATGCGAAAAAATCATGCCAAATGTGCCGATGCAGATTAATTTTCCCTGATGATTCTTTGTATATAAACTATCTGTAAGTACTTTCAGACAGATATAAGTCAATAATCCCAGAATTGCCAGAGAGCCGATCAGCCCCCATGCCTGTCCGACATACGCATAGATAAAATCATTATGCATTTCAGGAACGCTGACATAGCCATCCTCACTTGTCAGACCAGTTCCGAAAATCTGACCATTGGCAAGTGCAGAAATGCCGAGATCCTGTTGATATTCCAGATTCTCCGGATCTGTTCCCGGATGCAGGATCACAAGGATTCTCTGTCGGTGCATGTCTGAAAGCAGAAAATTCCATGCCAACAGACAGGTCACAGGAATGGCAATCAGGGCAGCTATGATATAGCGTACAGCGATTTTTGTACTCAGGATTTCCGCAAGGAAAATAATCACAAATACAATTGCCGTGCCGTAGTCACCCTGTTTGGCAACCAGCAGAATTGGTACAGCTGCATGAAAGCATAATAATAACATCTGGTTCAGCTGATTCATCGTTTCTTCCACTTTGGAAAGATGCAGGGAAAATGTTAGAATAAATGCCAGTTTCAACAATTCCGACGGCTGTAAATAAAAATTGCCAATGGCAATCCATGCCTGGTCATCTGCACCGCCACGGCGATATCCAAGGCTTGTAAAAGTCAGTCCGACAAGTCCAAGTGCCACAGGTGCATAGAGCCACCATAGTTTCACTAATTTATTATAATCCAGCAGACTTAGAATTATGACAATTACAAGTCCTATTGCACTTGCAATGAACTGTGTCCGGACTGTACTCAGATCACAGCGGTCAAGCAGTGTATTCTCTGCAATACTCCAAAGCATGATGCAGCTGACGGCAGAACATAGTAGGGATGCTAGAATCAGACTGGTATCGGAAGCTCTGAGATACCTGCCCAATGTACCAAAAAATTTTTTCATGAATGTTTCTCTCTTTTCTTTCTGTTCTGATAGGATTTGTTTCGATTATTTCAGATATTTGCTGTCAAATCCACGGAACTGTACTGCCATGGAAATGTCCTGCCTGTCAATTTTTTCATTACCGTGCAGATCTGCCGCAGAACGGGCTACTTTTTTGATTCTTGCACCTGTTCTTGCACTCATTTTGTAGTGCGTGTACATCTTGGCAAATAGATCTTCTGCACCAGGTGTCATCTGGCAGAATTGATCCAATAGATGATCTGGTATCATGGCATTACAGTAAATATTTAATCCGGCATAACGTTTTTCCTGTTGTTTCCTGGCGAAGTCCACACGTTCCCGGATCTGTGCAGAAGAATCAGACTGTTCTTTTGAAGCAAATTCTTCATAGGGAATCGGATCAACATCAATATGCATGTCAAAACGTTCCAGCATAGGACCTGAAATTTTTGAAATATATTGCTTGATCTGTTTCTGTGTACAGTTGCATTGGTGATTCGGTGAACCATAATAGCCACAGGGGCATGGATTCATTGCACCAACGAGCATAACATTACAGGGATATTCTGCTGTGCCTGCCGCACGGGAAATGACTACTTTTCTGTTTTCCAGTGGCTGTCGGAGCATTTCGAGTGTGGAACGTCTAAATTCCGGCATTTCATCCAGAAACATCACACCATTATGCGCCAGAGAGAGTTCGCCTGGTGTAGGAATCGTACCGCCGCCGATCAATCCAGCGGAAGAAGTCGTATGATGCGGTGACCGGAACGGACGACGTACAATTAAGGGCTGATCTGGTGGGAGCTGTCCTGCGACAGAGTAGACATTAGAAGTTTCTAATACTTCTTCATGCGTCATCTCCGGGAGGATTGTCGGGATTCTGTTGGCAAGCATACTTTTGCCGCTGCCGGGACTGCCGACCAACAGGACATTGTGTCCGCCAGCCGCTGCAAGTTCAATGCCACTGCGTGCTTTGAGCTGTCCCCGAACGTCTTTGAAATCCATAAGATCTGTCAGTGTTTTGGAAAGATCCGGCATATAATGCGGTGCAGGTGCAAGTACCTGCTGATCCAACAGGTGTGACATGAGCATATCAACACTGTCAACACCATATACACGGATATTGTCAATGACAGATGCTTCTTTGACGTTTTCTATGGGGACATAGATTTCATGGAATCCATTCTTTCTGGCAAGCATAGTCATTGGCATCACACCACGAACACTTCGGATTGTTCCATGCAGACCCAGTTCTCCGACAAACACACATTCCGGCATTCTCAGCGGCAAAATATCCATTGCCTGCATCAAAGAAATAAAAATCGCCAGATCGAACGAAGAGCCGCTTTTCTTCACATCCGCAGGTGCAAGATTGATTAGCACTTTTCCTTTCGGGAAAGTAATTCCGATAGAAGAGCAGGCACTACGGACACGTTCACGGCTTTCTTTAATTCCTGTATCAGGCAGACCGCTGATTTCAAACTGTGGTGTCCCTTTGGTGACTTCTGCTTCTATGGTAACAGGGAATGCGTTCATGCCGAACATGCCAATACTGTTAGTAATTGCAAACATAGTATTATCTCCAATCCTTTCTTTTCATATTTTTTAATCATTATTTTGCATTTGTTTTGTTAGTGTCAAATCAAAAGATGTTGTTTCTAGTATATCTTGCATAATTTCCGGAGCTGATATTTTTTCTGTTGCTGTTAAATCAGAAGATAGTAATTCTGGTCTATCTTCTGTAAATTCTGGAATAGAGGGCATTTCTGCGTCATGTAAATTATCAAATTTATGTTCTGATTGATAGCCTTTCTTAAAATTTTGCGTTTGTTCTGTCAATCGTTCATTAAAATGCGGATACCCCTCTTGTTGTTTGAGCCAGACAGCTAGTTTTGTTTCTGGTATTTGCAAAAGAAAAAGTCCTAGCATAATCATTCCAAGATGCCAAGCAATCCAACCAGAAATCATGCCAATAAAAATAAAAATACAAGTTATTACTAATAACTTTGGTTTTTTCGGCACGACAAATACTCCAATTACTAGTATCATTACAAGATATAGCAAAATACCAATTTCCATGAAAAATTCTAAAAGAGAATATATCGTTTCTTCAGCTTGCAAAATCACAATTCTCCAAAAAGCATTTTCCAGCATAGCAAATGTAACAAGACCAACTCGCAACTTATGATATTGTTTCTGTTTTATCATCAGCGTACGGCATTTATCATAATGTGACATATCAGGTATTCCCATAATAAAATCTCTTTCTCTTTTAAATATCTATATTATTTTTAGAATGTTTCATCAAAATTCTATCTGTTCCTAAGTTATTTGTTTCTGGTATATCCTGTGTAAATTTTGGAGCTAATTTTTCTGTTTCCGGTATATCTTGCATGATTTCTGGAGTTGATATTTTTTCTGTTTCTGTCAAATCAGAAATTGTTGCATCTGCTATATCCTGCATGATTTCCGGAGCTGGTTTTTCTATTGATGTTAGATCAGAAGATAGTAACTCCGGTATATCTTGTGAAAATTCTGGAATAGAAGGCATTTCCTTTACCACAAAATCAGGTGAGGGTGTTTCTGGCAGATCGGGCATTTCAGCATCATGTAAATCATCGAATTTATGTTCAGGTTGATATTCTTTCCCAAAATTTTTCATTTGTTCTGTCAATCGTTCATTAAAATGCGGATATCCCTCTTGTTGTTTTATCCAGATAGCTTGTTTTGCCTCTGGTATTTGCCAAAGAAAAATCAATAACATAGGGATTCCAAGATAGGGGGCAAGCCATTCGCCAATAATGCCTATAAATAGCAAAATGCAAGTAGCAGCTAATAATTTCGGCTTTTCTGGCACGGCAAACAAGCCAATGACCAGCGTAATGACACAATAGATCAAAATACCAACACCAAAGAAAAATCCCCAAAGATAAAGTCTTCCTTGGTCAATAGGTGAGCGAACGACTTTTACATAGGCATTTATCAGCATGAGAAATGCAACCAGACCAATTCGTAACAGATGATTTTTTTTATGTTTTATCATCATTGTACGGCATTTATCATAATGTGAAGTATCAGTTTTCATTTCTATATC
>CAMWOX010000031.1 GCA_947175975.1 uncultured Ruminococcus sp. | reverse complement strand
CTGCCACATCCGGCATACAATATCCCAGAATGATCCTGCTCAGAATAAAAACAATACCAGCAATCAGAATCCGGAACAGCCAGAATTTCAAAAAATGCAAATGATTCTCCGTGATGGCTGCAATTTGCAGATGCACACAGATACCCCCGAATGACAAAAATGCCGCTGCCCCTGCAAGTGTTCCGCCATGTTGTAAATATTCTGTTACACAACTGACTTCCAGAATGCTCTCTATCACAAGCGGCATGTGTCCGAGCAATGCCCGGATTATCCCCATCAATCCGGAAAAGGCCAGAATCATAGCACAGATTTTCAGCATTGCCTGTGCCGCACTCTCCACACTCTGCGTAAAAGCAGAAACCAGTTCAGAAATTCCGGATTCTGCCTGCTGATTTTCCAGATACATATCCCGGATCAGAAACCACCCCAGAATGATATTCGGCAGGCTGATCACTGCCCAGAGCAAAAGTGCTGTTTGCAGTGTTCCGCCTGCTGTGCCGAGAATAAATCCGAATCCACTTCCCATACACACACAAAGCAAATTCTGTTCTTGCTGTCGGGTAATCACTTTCTGCTGGTATAACTGATGCAGAATCTGCGCACCGACCGGATAACCCCCGATCTGCGAGAAAATCAGAATCATACATAATACTGCATCCCTGTGCAGGATGTTCCGGAAAAATTTCTGAACCGGCTTTGCCAGGACAAAAAGCAGTCTTGTCCGAACGATCAGAGCTGCCAGAATCGAAAACAGATACAGGGACGGAATCAAAACAGAAACACAACGCTGACCGGCTTCTATCACAGACGCTGCAACAGCAGGATAGAAAACAACCGCACCTACCAGAAAAAACAATATCCCAAAAATAATCAGCTGCATGAATAACATCACCTATACAAGATATGCACTGATTTTCCTGCTTATGCGGCACAATACGAATATCTGTACAAGTCCGTTCATAAAATCAAGTAATCAATGATTTGATATTACTGTGAAAGAAGTGTGATGCAATGCGGAAGCGTCTCAAACACACCGTACAAGGCTGGGTCTATCTGGATACTTATGTGCATCTGCACGGCAATGAACAGCTCCGACTTGAAAACTGCCGCAGGATTCTGGAATATAATGACATTCTGGTCAGATTACAGACACTGGATATGATCATCGAAATCTGGGGAACAAATCTGAGAGTCTTTGATTATAATGACAGCAGTGTGCTGGTTACAGGCAAGATCTCCGCTGTACAGCTCACCGAAAAGAGTTGATTTTTCCATGAAAATAATTCCAACTATGACAATCCGTGAATTTTGTGACGTACGTGCTGACGGTCGGACACCCTATCCATTGATTAATGCCATCCGGCAAAGCAGTATTACCTGTACGGATCAATACTGCAAAGGAGAAGTCTTTTATTGCCGGATTCTCAGGCGTGATCTGCCGGAATTGCAGAAACTTGCTGCAATGCATCATATGCATCTGGAAATCCGAGAACCAAAATCCATTCTCAGAAAATGCAGACAGTATCAATTCCGATTCGGGCTTCCGCTTGGCATGATCCTGGGATTTTGCATTCTGTTCTATTATTCTAATATTATTGTAACAATCGAAATTCAGGGCAATTCCCTTGTCTCAGAATCCGTTATCCTGTCACTTCTGGAGCAGGAAAATGTCCGGATCGGCTGCTGGATCACGGATATTGATATGGATTACTGCGAAACGATTCTACGAGTCCAGATCCCTGAAATTTCCTGGGCAGGCATCCGGCACAACGGAAACAAACTGATCGTAGAGGTCACAGAAGAAACACCACAGACGGAAATGCTTCACGAACGCACACCCTGTCATGTCATATCCCGATATGATGCACAGATCACGAATGTAGAAGTTTACAACGGTCAGCTCCAGTGTCTGATCGGTGATGGCATTGCAAAAGGGGATGTCATTGTCAGCGGCATAATTACAGATGAAGAAGGTCAAACCCATTTCCGTCATGCTTATGCGAAAATTACCGGAATCTATCAGCAAGAATCAGAATTTACAGAATCCTTTGTGATTTCTCAGACCACACAGACCGGAAAATCCACCTGTCAGAAATGGTTCAGGCTATTCAATCTTGAAATTCCTCTGCAATTCTATCATCCGGATTATATAGAATCTGAAATCACAGAACAGTATACAGCATTCCAGTTTTTGGGGCGAGAACTCCCCTGTGGAATTTTTAAGAGAGTTACTTCCGAAACAAAAACTTCCATTACAGAACGCTCCGAACAGGAACTCCAGCTTGCCCTCAATTCCGCAGTGGTACGTTATGAAAAAAACTTTCTTGCAGATACGGAAATTCTGGATCGCAAACTGGAATTTGCAACAACACAGGATCAGATCACCTGTCATGTTATTTATACTGTAAAAGGCGAAATCGGCATGACAGCAGAATTTTTGCCGGAAAAAAACAATCCGGTGCAGGAAACTGAACCGGATTCAAAATAATTATTTCTTATAAAAAACAGGACAGCTCTTCAGCTGTCCTGCTCTTGTATTCGGATATTCCAGATGATTTCACCGGAAAATCAATTTGCTTAACCTTTAATCGGGAAATCTTTCTGTTCCAACAGGTGAACCAGAAGTTTCAGAACATTCATAGAGTCAGAAAGCGAGATCTTGGAATCCACATCTGTGTCAGCATTCAGTTTGCCCTCATCTGAAATCTTATCTACACCAACATAAACTCTGTTCATGAGAACAACGTCCAGGATCTCTACTTTGCCGTTTACGTCAGCATCGCCCCAGAGAATGTCCTTGTCATCAGGATTTGTAGTGTCCTCAGGCTTCTTATTCGGATCAGCATTCGGACCTTCATCTTCCATGAAAGAAGATACCCATACCAGAGGTGCATTCCAGTTGATGGTGATCTCGTTTACAGACCAAGCATCGTTCTGGTCATAGTAGCACTTCTGCGGTGCAAGTTCGCCAATCTTGTAGCCAGCACCCTGGATCATTGGGTCGTTCATTGCAGAGTTCGGACCACCGGACATACAACCGGACGGTGCATATGGCCAGCCAGCCTTCATCTGCGGACACCAGTATCTGTGGTGCGGGAACTCAGTTGTCTCTGTACCCCAGCCTGTGATGTAGGAGTTCTCCATTGCGTTTCTACCCATGAGGTAGTCAAGGGAGGAAGATACACCATTGAGGTAGGAAATATCGCCAGTCAGATCATAAGCAAGACCCATAACAATTGCATTGTTTGCAACCATGGAGTTAGAACCCCAGCCATAAGCACCAACGAGATCCTTCGTCTCTGTAGAAGCTTCATCACCAATAATTCTGGTAATTTCTACAGAGTAATCCTGACCCTTATAGTTTGTACCGTAACCGGAATCTGCTTCAATCTTGAGATAGTTGTCAGCTGCCTTCTGGATATTTTCTTCCACCTGTTTCTTTTCAGCATCTGTCAGAACATCCGGATTCAAAGCCAAAGACATTGTACCAAGTGCTTCCAGAGTACCCCATGTAAAGGAGGTCGGGTCGCCCTTGTTCTCGCCGCCGAATACAGCAGTCGGAAGAGCAAATGCATCGCCATAAGCTCTCATATCTGTGCCATACTCATCCTTGCCGGTTGTAATGAACAGCTCAGTAGAAGCCCAGTAGAATTCGTCAGATACACGGGTATCACCGTAAGGTCCGCCGCCCTTGTTCTGTTCCATCGGAGCAAATGCCGTGTCCTTGGTATAGTCGCCATCTACATCAGCATAAATATCACCATATTTCGCTGTGAATGCACTCTTAGCTGCTGCATATGCCTTTTCAGCCAGTTCCTGATAATGACCTGCCTTGGAATTGCCGCAATCTTTCAGCAGACGGGACAGCTGTGCCCAGGATGCTGCTGCGTTCAGAGTCGCTGCATAAGTAACAGGCTTTACAATACGCTTCGGGTTGTTGGTAGCGATTGTCTTTTCGTCTGTACTATCAATATAAGGCATAACACCCAGACCAGTCCACTTGTAGTCATGCATCTTGTGGTATACCATGCCATCATCACGCATCATTGCCTCGAAGAAGTCAGCTTCCCACATCAGTTCATCGAGAATATCCGGTGTATTGTTACCAGTTTCCGGAATCTTAACTGTACCAGAACCATCAGCCCACTTGTCAGCTTTGCCCTGTGTGAAGGATCTTTCATAAGTATTTGCCAGTGTCCACATAGCAACACCGCCGTTTACAACATACTTACCATAGTCGCCGGCATCATACCAACCGCCTGTTACATCAATAGAAGTAGGATAACTTGGTTCAGAAGTATAGATATATACCCATTCATCTGCAACCTCAGCCGTATCCGGTTTATGACCTGCCTTACGAGCCGGTGTCAGATCGGAAGTCGTCTTGGAACCCTGATCCTTAGAGTCAGAAACATACTGCTGTTCAATATCCACACCGGAACGGTTCAGATAGTAGTAGTTCATAGCGTCTGTCAGCAAGCCATCATAGATGTTATCGCCAATGCTGAACGGCAGAGATGTCTTACCGCCAACAGATACTGTATAACCATCGCCAACTGTTTTTAAATCAGAGAAATCTATTTCCTGAACATATTCTTCCGCTGTTGCATCATACTTTGTTTCGCCGGTTGTGCCGGAATATACAACAGTACCAGAAGAATCCTTGACTTCAAATGCCTGCGGTGCAGCACCCTGTGCTACTTCTGCTGTTGCTTTCTTTGCCAGATTCGGATAGAAACCAACCTGGTTCAAAACGATGTCCTTCTGCTCCTTGGGCGGCTCTGCAACATAATCATCCTCATTGCCATCCATATCGATCAATGCCAAGTTATCGAACTTGATAATCGTCTCAGCCGGGAAGCATGGAGATGGTGTATACTCACCGTCACCACCGAAGTGGAATGTCCATTCAACAGTATTCTTGCCTGTTGGATGCTCTTTAATATTTTCCATGTATGACTTGTCAATGTAGAATTCATAGGACTTTGTCACCCATGTTTTCGCCGGAATCTGATCATCCTTCCATGTGTTCCAGCCTTCATAATACTTGACATCCCAGTCATTCTGATTGCTTGTGGTTTCCTTACCAGTTGCATTTTTCAGAGCTGATTCCAGATCAGCCTGGGACATACCAGGTGTGTAGGAATCCAGGCTAAGTTTATTACCATTGTTGTGCCAGTATTCAGCATCATTGTTAGTAACATCACCCAGTTTTGCATAGACATGACCGGAATTTGTTGCATAAATAGAGTAAGTAATACGATATTTGTGACCATAAGTGACAGACAGACCTCTGTGACGGAACTGGCAGTCCCATCTGTCTTCACCACCGTTGGATCTACCACCGGGGTTCTTGATCTGGATTGCGTAAACGCCGTCATTGATCTCAAATGCCATCTGCGCAGTACCGTTCTCGCAGATATGCCACGGCAGACCTGCGCCGGTTTCAAATGTACCCTCGCCAGTCAGCATACCTGCTGAAGCGGTCAGGGTAGAGATAGAAGCTGCGGATGCGCTTGCAACCATAGCCAGCGCTGTGATACTTGACGCAAGCTTCTTGCCGAATTTTGATTTAAGCATCGGTTTATCCTCCCATTAAGAATAAAAATATATTTATCACGTCAGCCAGTGCAAGCCTACGCAATAGTTTAGACAACGGCAGGGCAGAATGTACACAGATCCACCCTGCTAATTTTATTATAGTATATTTGTACAAAAAAGTAAAGTGGTTTTTTGAAATTTTGTCATATAGCCCAAAGAATGGACTTGCTTTTTAGTGATTTTTCACAAAGAATTGCTGGTTCTCTCCATCTTAAATCTAAAATTTGTCAATCAGATGTACCAAATATCGCAAAATCTGCATAGAATCCGAAAGCGTGATCTTCAGATCTCCATCCACGTCACCCTGCTTTTTCTGTTTGTCGTTCAAGGAGTCGATACCCACATAGACCCTGTTTGCCAACACAACATCCAGAATATTGATTTCTCCGTTATCATCAACATCACCATACCGAAGCGTCTCACTGCCTGCCGGATCAGAAGATGCTTCTGTCGTGGTAGGATCTGTCGGCTTAGGTGTTGTATTGTCCGGCTTTGTGCCATCAGGTTCAACACCGTAAATCAGCGTGTCGCCGTCATACATGGTGATATAAGGTGTGATCGCTTCCGGCATTTTCAACAGATCCTGTCCGCCCTCCTGCAAGCCCTGGAAAGAATAGTCATTCTCCGGATTCCACATGCCAGCGGTACTCTGCCCATTGATCTGATCCGGGATTGCAATCCGGATCTGTGCTTCTGCTCTGTGTTCGGACTGTCCTGTTGGCATGACAACTCTGCCATCATTGAAACTTAATTTGACGTAGTAAATATTTCCATCATACTGAATCGGCTTGGATGCTGTCAAAGCTCCCTCGTCACTTGCATGTTGGTCATAACCAATTGATACTGTAATATCATCAATAGACAAGCCAGCCTCCAGGATTTCGCTCACGTCAAAATAATAATTGTAAGACAGATCTTTCACAACTCTTGCAGGCCATGCGGAGTGATTCATTGCCCAGACCTGAATCTGTGTATAATTTGCCTGATTCTGCTGAATGACTGCCGCTACTTCAAATTCATTCCATTTGGGTGTTTCCTGTTCCGGGAAATTCTCCAGGATCTCACCGCCATAATCATCCATCATTGCACACAGACAAGCCGTATAGCCTGCATTATAATCTATTGCAACTTCGGAGAACCGATAAGCACCAACTTCATCCGTGAAACTGCCATCCTTATCAGGACCGCCCTCCAATGCACCATAAAGCGTATGTGCATATTCTGTCTGCCATCCCTCTGCCTCGGATTCATCCAGTCCCAGGCTCTGCCAGTGGTCATCATGAATACCGGATGCTGTTCTGTGATGGAATGTCTTGGGATTGTTCTCGCCCATGCCCTGGACATAGCTCATATTCAGATCATTGTCGCCGAACGCATAATTCATCTGCCGATCCGCAAAATCATTGTATTTTTTGGCAAGTGTATCATCATCCGCAAAAATGGAATCTGCTGCCACTTTCGCAAGAAATGCTGTTGTTGTAGCATGTCTCAGACTGCCCCACTGGAACAGCCAAGCCAAGCCATCCGGCGTGTAGCTGACCTGCTTGCCGCCGTAGCCGGTTGTCCAATATTCCAGATGTTTTTTCACTTGTTCTTTCCATTGGGAATCGCCTGTATTTTTTGCATACAGGAGCATTGCCCCCTGCATGGTATCATCCCAGCAGTGACCCCAGGTGAATTTCATCTCGGAAGATTGCTCTTCTTTTCCAAGATTATTAATATACTCATTAGCACATTTGTCTAAATATGCTTGATCTCCTGTTGCCATGTATAAGAAATTCGCCGCAAAAAACAGATCATCATAAAATGTCGTTGGCTTATAAAATTCATGTTCTTTTTCGTCATTCATGCCAGTTTCACGAACTGTATCGGCACGCTTAAACAGATCTTTTGCATGTGTCAGATATTCTTCTGCTTTCTTTGCATCAGAATCCTTGAATATCATATAACCGCCTGCCAGTGCTGCAGCCATCTGCGCATTGATGCAGCTATCCTCACAGGTATAGAATGGTCTCTGGTCTTCTTGTTTCATGAGTTTGTATTTTCTCATGTAGACTTCGGCACTGCCCCACCATTGGTGGTCAAAATTATCGCCGATCATGTAAACAACAGAATCACCTAGATCACAGTTGACCAAATAATCCAATCCGAACTGCAAATTATTCTTGTATAATTCTTCCATGCCGGCTTTTTTCACAGCATCGCCGTATTCCAGATAGCCCCATGCTAACATACTAGCCGTGTAAGCATTTGTCAGTGCAAACTTGAAATGATCTCCGGCATCGAACCAACCGCCCTGGACTTCATCTGTCAGCATGGAATCGTCTCTCCAGGTGACCATGTTCCAATCGGGTAATTCGCCGGACTGCTGGACTTCATAGAAAAACATGGATTTCTGGAGTGCCTCGGCATAATTATAATCACCGGTTTCTGCTTTGACCGGGATTGCCGACTGCATGGGAGCCGTCAGTGCGGTTGCACACATGGTCAGACTGGCAATCCATGCCATTATTTTCTTCATGATAAAAACTCCTCTCGAACTAATATAGATAGTTCTATTTTACAACAGTTTTTATGATTTGTCAAGTATTTCTAAAATTTAAGCCTGCTATAATAAAATCTGTTTTGTTGCAACCTGTTCACAGAAATGTTTATCATGCTCTACAAATAGCAATGTTACGTCGCAAGTTTTCAGCAACTCCTCAATTTGAATTCTTGATAGTACATCAATATAATTCAGTGGCTCATCCCAGATATAAAGATGCGCCTGCTCTGAAAGACTTCGTGCAAGCATTACTTTTTTCTTTTGCCCTTGACTGTAACTTTCAATCGGACGCAGGAAAAGCTCTCTTGAAAAATCAAGTTTGCGAAGAATTGCCTTAAACAAACTTTCATTCACCTGATATTGTTCAATATAATCATCAAGCGTTCCGCACAAACTATCCGCAGACTGACAGACATATGAGATTTTTAATCTGCTTCCTCTTGTGATTTCACCTTGATACGCTTCGATTTCACCTAAAACCAGTTTAATGAGACTGGTTTTGCCACATCCGTTTTGTCCGCATATTGCAATGCGTTCACCTTGCTTTACATGAAAGCTGATATCCTTAAAAACTGCCTCGTCTTCATAGCAAAGTGAAACATTCTGAAAAGATAACAATTGGGAACTATGATATTTCAGAGGCGATAATTTCAATGCCGGGATTTCTTCCACATTCTGCAAAAGCTGATTCTTTTCCAGAATATTTCTTTCTATCCGATGCTCCATAGATTTTGCACGGTTCATTAATTTTGCTGATTTTTTTGCGACAGAAACTCTCCTGCCCACTGATTTCTCCACTTTTACAGGATCGAAACCAATTTTTTCAGAAGCTATTTTCTCAGAATGTGCTTTCACTTTTTTGGCTGTTTGTTCAAGCTTACGAATTTCCTTCTTCAAATTTTCATTTTTCGTTTGCTCGAACTGCTCCTGCCGTTCACGATTTTCATTCCAGGAACTGAAAGAACCTTTTTGCACTTCGATATTCGTTTTATTGATAACCAGAATGTGATCAATGCAGGAATCAAGAAAATCCCTGTCATGGGAAACAAGAATAAATCCCGATTTTTTCTTCAGATAATCCGCAAGAACTTCTCTTGCATGTGTATCAAGATGATTTGTCGGCTCGTCGATAAGCAAAAAGCTGTTTTCACGCAGAAACATTCCAATAATAAGAATTTTCGTTTGCTCGCCGTTAGACAGTGAATCAAAAGGACGATAAAGAAGCACTTCATCCGCTTCAAGAAGACCAAGTTCACGCCGAATCTGCCAATCTTCAGCTTGTGGTGCTATATTATGAATCACATCTGCTGTAAAATAAGAATCCTTTGGAGCATATGGAAAATATTCAAAATCAACGGATGATATTATTTTCCCCCCATATTCAAGCTCTCCCATAAGAATTTTAAGAAGAGTCGTTTTCCCACGTCCGTTACGTCCTGTCAGACCGAGTCTCCAGGCAGTATCAAGCTGTAAATTGACATTTTCAAATACGTTTTCATAACTGGAATCATAGCCGAATGAAAGATTTTGAATTTTTATAATAGACATACATATCCCTCCGTTTTTAAAAATAAAAGACTGCAGAAAAAATCCGCAGTCTTTTGAATACAAAAAGATATGCTTACTACAAAAAAAGAAAAGCATTCTATCATAGAATTCAAGAAAGTGCGAATATTTCCTGCCCACATATCAGCATACAACAACTAGCACAAGGGTAAATCCTGTGCTAAAATCATATTATGATATGCAAAATTCAGCAAGAAACTATACGCATCTTTCCACCTCAAATCTTTTTATTGCTTTCGCATATTCATTATAACACAAAAAAATTTATTTGTCAAGCAAATTTTAAAATTTTCCGAAAACACAAAAAACAGGGAACTGTCAAACAGCTCCCTGTCAAAAATTTTAAAATTAAAATCAAACAACGCCCTGTGCCTTCATAGCTTCTGCAACTTTCAGGAAACCTGCAATATTTGCACCTGCTACCAGATCATCACCGAGACCATATTCCGCAGCAGCCTTGACGGAGCTGTCAAAAATATTCTTCATGATATTCTTGAGCTTTTCGTCAACTTCTTCTGCTGACCAGTTGTAACGCAGAGAGTTCTGGGACATTTCCAAACCGGAAACTGCTACACCACCTGCATTTACTGCCTTGGACGGAGCAACTGCAACACCCTTGGACTTCAGGAATGCGATTGCCTCGTTGGATGTCGGCATGTTGGATACTTCTACATAGTACTTCACACCGTTTGCAACGATCTGCTCAGCCTCAGCCATACCAACTTCATTCTGTGTTGCACAAGGCATGATGATATCAGCCTTAACACCCCACGGCTTTTCGCCTGCGTGGAACTCTACACCGAATTTATCTGCATAATCCTGTACTCTGTTGCGGCAGGATGCTCTCATTTCGAGCAGATAGTCTACTTTCTCATCTGTGCTGATGCCATCCGGATCGTATACATAACCGTCAGGACCAGAGATTGTAACAACTTTGCCGCCCAGTTCATTCACTTTCTTGATTGTACCCCATGCAACATTACCAAAGCCGGACACTGCAACAGTCTTGCCCTGAATATCATCGCCAAAGTGCTTGAGCATTTCTACTGTGTAATAAACAGCACCGTAGCCAGTTGCTTCCGGACGGATCAGAGAACCGCCGTATTCCATGCCCTTACCAGTCAGAACACCAGTAAATTCATTGCGGAGTCTCTTGTACTGACCGAACAGATAGCCGATCTCACGACCACCAACACCGATGTCACCAGCGGGCACGTCTGTATTAGGACCAATGTGTCTGCTGAGTTCTGTCATGAAGCTCTGGCAGAAACGCATTACTTCTGCATCAGACTTGCCCTGCGGATCGAAGTCAGAACCGCCCTTGCCGCCGCCCATAGGCAGAGTTGTCAGGGAATTTTTGAAGATCTGTTCAAAACCTAAGAATTTGATAATACCGATATATACATTGGGAGCGAAACGAAGACCGCCCTTGTACGGACCGATTGCGGAATTAAATTCCACACGGAAACCACGGTTAACCTGTACTTTACCGTTGTCATCCACCCACGGAACACGGAACACAATCTGACGCTCCGGCTCAACGATTCTCTCAAGAACACCTGCTTCTACGAGATCAGGTCTTTTTTCAACGACCGGCTCAACAGATTCAAAAACTTCTGTTACTGTCTGAATAAATTCCGGCTCGCCCTGGTTTCTGGTCTTGACTCTCTCCAGGAGATCAAGCAAATACTGATTCTTTAACGCCATTGTTAAGAACCTCCTACATAAATCATAAAATTCCGTCTGTGGAGAACAGTTGTCTTTTTTGGACGGTAAATTTATTATAGCATATTTTGTGAAAAAAAGCAAGTATTATTTTGAAAAAATTCTAAAAAAATCCTAAAAAACTTTATTTTGTGAAGTATCAACAAATCTGCCACAAAATTTCATCAGATTTGTTTAATATTTCCCAATACTTGACTTTTAAATTTTTCTATGTTATGATAAATACAGAGGTGAT